>NZ_DAWCVJ010000045.1:0-21529 GCF_052358865.1 Faecalibacterium sp. | reverse complement strand
TCCTCTGCTCCACCACCCTCTCGGTGGACGAACTGCTGGCCATGGGCGGCGAGGATGCCGAGGCTGTCCTGACCCATCGGCTCACCGCTTCCAGCCTCACCGTGGGCTGAGGCGCTCTTGTCCCCCGATTCGTTTTGTGCTACACTATGGGCGTAGAAAAATCACACGCAAATCGAGGGAATAGAAACTATGGCTGGCGATCTTCACACCCATTCCACCTGCTCTGACGGCTCTGTGCCCATCCACCGTCTGCCCCTGATGGCGGCGCGGCTGGGCCTGAGCGCTCTGGCCCTCTCGGACCACGACACCATCCTCAGCGCACAGTACGCCTACGACCACCCGGTGCAGGACGGCGTGCGGCTCATCCCCGCCGCCGAGCTGACCGGCTACGACTTCCAACGGAGCCACCGCGTCCACATTCTGGCCTTCTGGCCCGACCCCGACAGCCCCGCCCTGCGGCGGCACTGCGACATCATGCGCCAGCGCCGCAACGAGTGTGCCTTGCAGAGCTGCCGGGAGATCGAGGCGCTCTACCCCCAGTTCCGCACCGAGCAGGCGCTGGAGTACGCGCAGGACAGCGGCGTCCTCTTCAAGAGCGGCATCATGCAGGCGCTGCAGCAGCTGGGCCTGTGCGACGGCATCTACACCGGGCTGTACCATGAGCTGTTCGGCTGGGAGCCTCGGGGCAGATGCCTCCACTCCCCCGCCTACCCGCCGGTGCGGGAGGTGCTGGCCACGGCCAGAGCCTCCGGGGCGGTGGTGGTGTTCGCCCACCCGACGGTGTACAAGAGTATGCCCCTTGTGCGGGAGCTGGTGGCCGAAGGGGCCATCGACGGCATCGAGGTGCACCATCCCCGCAACAGCCCCGAGGACAGGGCCGAGTGCGCCGCCCTCTGCGCGGCCCACGGCCTCATCGTCACCGGCGGCAGCGACTTCCACGGCGCGAACCACGGCAAGCCCCACCCTGTGGGGGCCTGCGTCACCGCCGACGACCAGATCGCCCGGGTGGAAGCGCTGGCCCGCCAGCGCCGGGGCGGCACACTGTGACTGGGTCACATTGACATTTTCTGCCCTGCGGGTGTATAATACGACTGTCAATCGGCCATAGAGAGAGGATGTATGAATATGAGCAAGTCTTTCAGCTACCCCAACAAGGGCACCTGCTCCAAAGAGACCCACATCGTGCTGAACGATGACCACACCATCGAGTCCATCGAGGTCGTCGGCGGCTGCAACGGCAACCTGAAGGGCATCAGCCGCCTGCTCAAGGGCATGAAGGCGGAGGACGCCATCGCCCGGATGGAGGGCACGACCTGCGGCCCCCGTCCCACCAGCTGCCCCGACCAGATCGCCCAGAACCTCAAGCGCGCTCTGGCGGAGCTGTAAAAAGCGGTCTTCGCGCCGGAATATCGCTGTACAAGATCGCCGGGAGCTGCCCGACAGCACCCCCGGCGATTTTTGATGCCGCATTACTTGACTTTGTCAAGTTCATGTGCTATACTGCATTCTATCCTAGAGAAGAAAGCGAGCTGAGCACATGGAGCCTTATACCGTATCCTCCCGCATCCTGACCCTGCACAGAGCCTTCGCCGCTTATACGAGCCAGCGCCTGCAGGAGCTGGGCCTGAACTTCGGGCAGATGTATTTCATCCTCTATGTCGGAAAGCACCCGGAGTGCACCCCCTCGGAGCTGACCAAGGAGCTGCATCTGGACTGGGGACACTCCCAGCGCAGCCTTGTCAAGCTGGTCGAGGACGGCTTTCTGACGAGGGAAAAGCTGGGGCGCAGCTACCGTCTGCGGCTGACTCCGCAGGGCGAACAGGCCTTTATGGTCTGTCACCGGGTCTTTGCCGACTGGGATGCGGAGGCGCTGAGCGGGCTGACGGCCCCGGAGCGGCAGCAGCTGCTGGCCCTCCTGCAAAAAGCAGCAAAAAAGAAAGCGTGAAACGATGTACGAAACGATTTTAAGCCCCGTTGACTATGGCGGGCTGCGGCTGAAGAACCGCATTCTTTTTGCGCCCACCACCTTCGGCCTGTCGGACGAGGAGACCCTTGCAAAATACCGCGCACTCGCCGAGGGCGGCTGCGCCATGATCATCGTCGGGGATGTCCCGGTGGGCAAAAGCAGGTTTGAAAAGTCGCTCTTCGATGCCAAGGGCTTTGCCTTTTATCAGCAGCTCGCAGAGATCGCCCACGCCGCAGACTGCAAGCTCTGCGCCCAGCTCCACCAGAGCGACTCCGACCTGCTGGCGATGCTCAAGTACCTTCCCGCCCTCCTGACGAAGAAGCTCACCCCCGACCAGCTGCGGGAGAAGCTGAACGATGCCGTCGGCCCCTACATCACCAAGCTGCCCAAGCGCAAGATCCAGACCATCCTCGACGGGTTCGGGAAAGCCGCCCTGCTGGCCAGACAGGCGGGCTTCGACATGGTGCAGGTGCACGGCGACCGGATGTGCGGCAGCTTCAGCTCGTCCCTCTTCAACCATCGAACCGACGAATACGGCGGCAGCGCAGAGAACCGCGCCCGCTTTGCGGTGGAGGCCGTCCGGGCCGTCCGGACTGCTGTCCCGGGGATGCCCATTGATTACAAGCTGGCCGTCCGGCAGGAGGACCCGCACTTTGGCAACGCCGGTGTGGCGGAGGAAGAGCTTTCGGTCTTCGTCCCGCTGCTGGAGCAGGCGGGCGTCACCAGCTTCCATGTGACGCTGGCGAACCACTCGGCTCTGGAGGACACCATCCCCCCGGCCAGCCATCCCTATTTCAGTCAGCCGGGGTGCTTCCTCAAGTTCTGCGACGAGGTGCGGCAGTATACCGCCCTGCCCCTCTGCGGGGTCGGCGGCCTGAACGACCCCGATTTCGTGGAGCAGCAGCTCGCCAGCGGGCGCATCCAGTGCGCCGCCATGAGCCGTCCGCTTCTGGCTGACCCGGACTTGGTGAGCAAATTGAAAAATGGACAGGCGGCACAGATCCACCGCTGTGTCCGCTGCAACAAAAAATGTCTGGGCGGGCTGATGGCCCATCAGGGCACCCGCTGCATCTACGATGCGCTGCGGGCGAAAGAAGCCTGAGCCGCCCGTACCATCATCATTTCAGAGAGCCAATGGCTCCAAAGGAGAAACTATGCGCTACGCCATCGTATTCAGCAGCAAAACAGGCAACACGAAATTATTGGCAGACACCCTCCACGACAGTCTGCCGCAGGGCGACTGCTCTTATTTCGGCGCTCCGGACCCCGCCGCTCTGGACGCCGACACCCTCTATGTGGGCTTCTGGACGGACAAAGGCACCGCCGACGCCGCGACCCTGCAATTTCTGGAACAGCTGCACGGAAAGAAGGTCTTTCTCTTCGGCACAGCAGGCTTTGGCGGCAGCGAGGGCTATTTCAACAAGATCTTAAAGACCGTCCAAAAGTCTCTCGACTGCAGCAACACCCTCATCGGCAGCTTCATGTGTCAGGGCAAGATGCCGCTGTCGGTGCGCCAGCGGTATGAAGCGATGAAGAAGCAGCCCATCCATATGCCGAATCTGGATATGCTGATCGAAAATTTCGACAAGGCCCTCTCTCACCCGGATGCCGACGATCTGGCGCGGCTGAAGCAGGCCGTCCGGTGACAAACAAAGCCCCCTTTCGGAGCGTTCCGAAAGGGGGCTTTGCTATGTTCCAGAGAAAGCGTTACTTCTCCTCCCGCGGCAGCAGGCAGTTGAGGATGATCGCCACAAAGGCGGCGGGCACGATGCCGCTCTCGCCGCAGATGAGCTGGACGAACTGGGGGGTGTTGGCGAGGATGCTGGCGTTCGCACCCATGCCGTAGCCCACGCCCAGCGCGACGGAAACGATGGTCAGGGTGCGGGGGGTCATCTTCTCCTTGGTGATGAGCTGGATGCCGGACACCACGATGGAGGAGAACATCATGACGGCTGCGCCGCCCAGAACGGCCTGCGGCATGATGGAGATGAGTGCGCCCAGCTTGGGGATGAGGCCGCAGAGCATCAGGAAGATGGCGCCGGTGGCCAGTGCGCCACGGTTGACCACCTTGGTCATGGCCACGAGGCCCACGTTCTGGCTGAAGGAGGTGTTGGGCAGGACGCCGAAGCAGGCGGCCACGGTGGAGCCGAGGCCGTCGCAGATGATGCCGCCGGACAGCTCCTTATCGGTGGCCTCGCGGCCCATGCCGCCCTCCATGACGCCCGAGATGTCGCCCACCGTCTCCACAGCGGTGACGATGAACATGATGATGACGGGCAGGATGGCGCGAAGGTCAAAGACGATCTTGACGGGCACCAGCTTCGGGATGGCGAACCAGCTGGCCTCGGCGACCTTGTGCCAGTTCAGCACCCATGCCTTGGTGAACTCCACGCCCTCGGCTGTGACGCCGGTGGTGGGCAGGACGAAGCCCATGACGATGGCGGCCAGATAGCCCGCGACGATGCCCACGAGGATGGAGGAGGAGCTGAGGAAGCCCTTCGTCCAGTGCTTGAAGAAGAGGATGACCACCAGCACGAAGAGGGCCAGCAGCAGGTTCTCCACCGAGCCGAAGTCCTTGGCCGCGTTGCCGCCGCCGAAGGAGTTGACACCCACGGAGATCAGGGACAGACCGATGGACAGCACCACCGTGCCCGTGACCACCGGGGGGAAGAGCTTGCGCAGGGGCTTGAGGAAGACGCCCAGCACGCTCTCGAACAGGCCGCCCAGAATGGATGCGCCCATCATGGCGCCGTAGGCCGTGACGCCGCCGCCCATGGTGGCCGCGACGCTGTTGAAGACGCCGAGGAAGCCCGAGCTGGTGCCCATGATGATGGGCACCTTGCCGCCGACCGGGCCGAGGCCGTACAGCTGCACCAGCGTGACGATGCCCGCCACGAACATGGCATTCTGCAGCAGGCTCACCTGCAGGTCTGCAAACTCACCACCTGCGATGCCGCAGGCGCTGGTGATGATGAGCAGCGGGGTGAGGTTGCCCACGAACATGGCGAAAACGTGCTGCAGGCCCAGCGGGACGGCGTGGCGCAGCGGCATCTTCGCCTCGAAATCATATGCCGAATTTTCCAGTTCAGCGCTCTTTATCATATCCTAGCTCCTTTGCTTCACTTCCGGGTTTTGTAACAAGCATAGAAAATTATAGCAGACCAGCGGCGGAAACGGTAGGGTTTTTTCGAGTTTTTATTCATATTTTCGTCATAAGTCGTACTTCTCCCACAGACCAGCCGCACAGAGGGCAGGTGTTCCTTCGTACAACCTCTCAGTCTGCTTCGCAGACAGCTCCCCTAGTAGGGGAGCCTCTGGCGAAAAGGCGAGGCTTCACGGTATGCCAAGGCCTCTCCTACAAGGAGAGGTGGCACGGCGTCAGCCGTGACGGAGAGGTTGTACGAAGACGGAGCCTCCCCTACACCCCCGGCACCAGCAGTCTTTGGGCCTCATCGAGGCGCTCTGTGCCCTCGGGCAGGTCGTTGGCGGCGAGCATCTGGCCCGGCGAGACGTGGTAGCGCTTGGCGATGGCGAAAAGCTCCTCCCCCGCCTGCGCGTAGCAGATGCGCAGCGACACCTCGGGGTCGGCGGGGGCCAGCGGGTCGCCCAGCTCCACCCCGCCCACCAGCGGCCACGCCTGCCGCACCAGCACTGCGCCCTCGGCCCGGACGGTGAGGGACACCTCCAGCGCACCGCCCGCGCTGGTGCACTGCACGTCCTGCACCGTCAGCCAGCACTCAGGGTAGCCTTGGGCGTCGGGCGGGAGGTCGGCGGGCAGGGGCAGGGCGTAGTCCAGCGCCTTTTCGTAGCACTCGATCTCCCCGAGGGTGTTTTCGGCGAAAGCCGACACCACGGCCCGGGCCGTCAGCGCGGCCCTCCCCTCGCCCCGCGTCAGGCTCACCGGCCCGAAGGAGGCAAAGCAAGCCAGAATATGCGCACCCGCATCGGGCAGCGGCCCGGACCCTCGCAGCACCGTCGTCTCGTCCAGCGTACAGAGCAGCCCCTCGGTGGCGACGGTCTGGGGCGTCACCTCGGCGGCGAAGCGGGTGGAAAAGGCGTCGGCCACGCATTGGAGCTGGTAGGGGCGCCAGCCGCTCAGCCGGAGCAGAGCGGTGGCCGTCAGGGTGGTGGAGGCGCTGCCGTCCTCGGCGGTCTCCCCCTCGGCGGCGGCAAAGCCCACCGGCGCAAGGGTGCACAGGCACTGGCAGTCCTCGCTCAGCCCCTCCACGTCCACGATCTGATGGAAGGGCAGCTCGGCGGTCTGGCTCAGGAGGGCGGCGTCCCCCTCGGCCCGCCACGCGCAGAGGGCGCGGAGGGTCCCCTTCGCCACGGCCTTGCCCTGCATCCGCTTCAGCTCCCTCACCTCGGCGGTGCCGGTGATGTCGAGGATGGCGGCGGGGGGCTTGGGGAAGGTCAGCGCCCCCTCGATGGTGACGAGCTTTTCGAGGGTGGCGGCCCGCCGCACGCCCCCAAGGGTCGTCAGCTTCTGCTCGATGCCGCCCTCGCTGAGGGCCGTGATGACCTCGGTGGACAGCTGGGCGTGGACGCTCACCACCAGCCCGTAGGCCCCCCGCACCTCGATGCGGCGGGAGTTGACGGCCCGGCAGTTGAGGTACTCGGTCTGGCCCTCGACGCAGGCCGTCCACGCACTGGCCCCGAAGCTGGGCAGCTCGAGGGTCTTGGTAAAGGGCAGCTTCTGCTCGGTCTGGCACAGGCCCGCCCCCTCTTCGCCCTGATAATAGACGGTGCAGCGCAGATACCCTTCCAGCGTCAGCCGCCCGGGGGCCAGCTGCTTTTGCAGCACCACCGGCTGCGCGAAGCACTTGACGATGCGCTGCACCGGCGGCAGATAGTCCGAGATGAGAAGTTCGGTCTCAAGGGGCAGCTCTGCCTTGGCCGTGCAGTCCGCACCCGCCGCAGGCAGAACGTCCCGGAACACTTTCAGCTCCATGGTGATGCTCCTTTCCTGTCCTTGCTCTTGGGAAAGTGTATGCGGGCAGGAAGGGCGGTATGACGGAGCTGCACCTCCGAGCCACGCAGATTATCTGGCGAAGTTCCAAAATATCAGCGTACCAACGCCATAAAACAAACTTCGCCAAGGTGGCGGACTTGTGCCCAGCTGGCGAAGTAGGTACTTCGCCAATCGGGGGAACTTCGCCACGTTGGCGAACAACTAATATTTAATGATGTATCGTTTTATTTATAGGAACTTCGCCACTTGTTCCACCGCAGTGGAGCCGAATCGTGCAGGCCAGAAGGCTCTCCCCTTGGGAGAGGCTTTCGCTCACGGACAGGCTTCCCTTCGTACAACCTCTCAGTCTGCTTCGCAGACAGCTCCCCTAGTAGGGGAGCCTCTGGCGAAGAGGCGAGGCTTTCCGGTATGCCAAGGCCTCCCCTCGATAGGGGAGGTGGCACGCCGCAGGCGTGACGGAGAGGTTTTCCGCGGGCAGGCGCAAAAAAGCCCCCGGGGCCTCCGCTCCGAGGGGGAAAAGCTTTCTTTCCGGAAAAGGGTGTGTAAAGCAGGGCTTGGCATCACTCCCTACACATTACCACCAAGCGTTCATTATCGTGACCATCGCGGCGTAATTTTTTCCGTCTTTCTGGAATATACCGGCGTATAGTTCAGCGTCATTTTTCTTGTAGTGGCCCAATTCATATTCTAAATTAGAAGGATTCACCAGATAAACCCAATGGTAAGGATCACCAGAACCAGACCCTGGGTTTATATATCTATCCGAGTAAATCGGCCTGTTATCCAGAGTAATATCCGCTGTCCCGCCGGGGGAGGTCAGCTGCATCACGTCCACCCATAACACCTGTTTAGCCTGCACTTTGTCCTGCGTGATGGGTTCGAGCGCAGCTCTAGCCGTTTCGTTCAACTTGTTGTTGTCGAGCCATGTCACGTCAAATTTTCCTGCTACCTCCTCAAGCGTCTTCTTGGCCCTGTCGCTTGCTGTGGTTTCAGAAAGTCCCAAATACGTCCTGAGCTTATTTTCAAGCTCCTCGGACTCCGTCACAAGGCCCTTTTCGCTGCCGTGGGAAGCGTTGCTGCTCCCGCCCCCAAAGAACCAGTCGTAGAGGTCCTCCAGCGGTGCGCAGGCGGTGAGGGTCGCTGCGGTCATCACGCCCGCGAGGGCGAGGGCAAGGAATTTTTTCCGTTTCATGGTCGTTACCTCCAATCGTGTGATGTGTTTCGGTAACTCTATTATAACTTGCCCCACTGCCCCCCGCAAGTGTGATTCACGCAGTTTTCAGGCCCTTTCACGCAGGTTTGAGGGGTGAAAAAGGCCGCTTTACTCCAAGTGTTCTTGCAGCCAGCCCAGCAGACCGTTATAGTCCAGTGTTCCCGACGCCACGCGCAGGATCGTTTCGATCAGATCATCGTCTTCATAGGACAATGTGATCTGGTTGATGTCCAGAAAGACCAGCATCGCGTGTGTACCTATCCGCTTGTTGCCGTCGATAAACGGGTGGTTGCAGATCAATCCAAACCCCAGCCGGGCGGCCTTCTCCAACAGAGAGGGGTAGAGTTCCTGATCGGCAAAGGTCTGGAACGGTGTGCTGACAGCCGAGTCTAAAAGCCCCTCGTCCCGGATGCCATCCGATCCGCCGGACTGTCGGATCAGTGCCGAATGCAGCAGAAGTATCTGCCGTTTGGTCAACACCTTCATTTGGCAAGCTCCTCATAGACACGCTTGTTGCGATCCATCAGCTTCAGCGAGGAAGCCAGTACATCGTCGTCTGCTGCGGCCTGCATGGCATCTGCCTGATTGAACTCGTAGATGATATACCGGGGTGCGTTGTTTTTCAGGATGACCGCCGAGCCGAACTGGTCTACCAGACGCGCAACTTTAGAAAAATTCTGGTTGGCGACCGAGATGGGCACCATCGTATCCGTATTGATATTCATAACATCAGACTCCCTTCTGTCTTTAGTATACTCAAATCGTAGGATAAATTCAACCTAGATTTATCATTCCACTCCCAGACCGCAGAAAAAGCCGCCGCGCCCCCGGTCTTCCCGGGCGGCACGGCGGCTTCTGTTTTCTTTAGTCCTGCGTTTCCTTTTTTATCCCGAACAGTCTGCGGAGCAGCCCCCTCAGACACTTGGGGCTTTTGAGCACGACCACCTGCATAGCGCCGACCACCTTTCTCTCGTTTTCTATGCCATTATAGGCGGGCGGGGCGCAGAATGTGACTCTCAGCTCAGGATCGGGCCATCCGGCACCGTCTCCACCACCACCAGCGCGCCCTTCCGGGTGGAGATGGTGATGCAGTCGGAGCCGTCGGCGTACTCGTTGCTGACGCCGAGGGGGTAGCCTGCGGTGAGGACGGCGTCCGTCAGCTCGTAGAACGAGCCGCGCTCCGAGACGCCCTCGGCCCTGCCCTCCATCGGGAAGACGGAGAGGTAGAAGTATTCGCCCTTCGGGTAGCGGCGGGTCTCGCCGGGCATCACGAAGGTGATGCGGCTGCGCTCGTCGAGGAGCGTGGCCCGGACGCCCCGCTGCTCAAGGCCGAGGCCGGTGCAGAGGTTCGCCAGCGTGTGCTCGAGGCGTCTGCCGCCCAGCGCACCCAGCAAAAGCGCCTCGTCGAAGCCCTTTTCGGAGGCCAGCTTTGCCGCATATTCGGTGTCGGTGTCGTCCTTGACGTGGGGCAGGACGACGATGTCGTCCTCCTCCTGCGCCGGGCAGGGCGCGGTGTCGAAGTCGCCCACGATGATGTCGGGGCGGCAGCCCAGCGGCTCACAGTTGCGGTAGCCCGCGTCGCAGGCGATGATGGTGTCGTCGGGCTGCAGCGCCGCCGCCAGCGCAGGGCTGACGGGGCAGGCCGACAAAATAACACAGCGGGACATTGATTTCCTTCTTTCTGGAGGTCTTTTATAGAGCGCTGGCCCGGCAGAAGCCCTCTCCGTCACCTTCGGTGACACCTCCCCCATAGGGGGAGGCACTGGCGTGCCGGGCAGCTATGCTCTGGACGCCGGAGGCCCAACAGGGCGCAAAAGAGCGGGCCTTGCTACAGAGGCCAGCGGCTTCTGGACGAGCGCCCCTTGTTAAGCAGCGCCCGCCCTCTGTAGCAGGGCACTACTGTTTACGAAACATCGCGCTTTACTCGTCCAGCGTAGGCCTCGCCGACTCACCAGTGGCTCCCCCTTTGGGGGAGCTGGCGCGTCAGCGACTGAGAGGGTACTGCCATTCCTTCACGTCCTTGACCTCGTCGTACATGGCGCAGTAGCTGTCGTAGCGGGTCTGGGAGAGCTTGCCCTCGGCCAGCGCAGCCCGGACGGCGCAGCCCTTCTCCGAGCGGTGGGAGCAGCCGGTGAACTGGCACTCGCCGAGGTAGGGGCCGAACTCCGGGAAAGCGTGCTCCAGGTTCTCCTTGGGGATGAAGCCCGCCCGGCTGGCCTCGAGGCTGGCAAAGCCCGGGGTGTCGGCGATCCGCCCGCCAAAGGCTTCAAAGATCGTCACCTCGCGGGTGGTGTGGCGGCCCCGGCCCAGCTTCTGGCTGATGGCGGCGGTCTCCCGCTCCACATCGGGCAGCAGGGCATTCAGGAGGGTGGATTTGCCCACGCCCGAGTTGCCGCAGAAGGCGCAGAGACGGCCATTGATCCAGTTCCGGATCTCGTCGAGGCCCTCCCCCGTCCGGTGGTCGATACGGATGAAGGGCAGCGTGGACTTCTCGTAGGCACTGCGCAGGAACTCCGCCTCGGCGAGGTCGCCCTTGGTGCAGACGATGACGGGCTGGACGCCCTTGTCCACGGCGATGGCCGAGAGCTTATCCAGCACGAGGGTGCTGGGGGTGGGCTGGGTGGTGCTGGCCACGAGGAACAGCACGTCGAGGTTGGCCATCGGCGGGCGGACGAAGACGTTCCGCCGGGGCGCGATGGACGCGATGACCGCCGCGCCGTTTTCCGTTTCCAGCGTCACCACATCGCCCGCCACGGGGGTGAGCTTCTGCTTGCGGAAGATGCCCCGGGGCTTGCACTCCACGATGCCTTCCGACGTTTTGACGTAATAAAATCCGCCGATGCCTTTTGTGATATAACCTGTCATAGTCTCTCCCTTACCCCAGCCACGACGTCCACCAGTCGCCGAGGCCGCCGCCGGTGCTCCCGGAGGAGGCGCTGCTGCTCTCACTGGCGGCAGTGCTGGACGAGGACGAGCTGCCGCTGCCGAACAGGCCGCTCCACCAGCCGCCGCCGGAGCTGCCGGAGCTGCTGGTGCTCTCGCTGGGTGCTTCCGGTTCCGGTGCAGGCTCCGGCCCTGCGCTGACCACCACGCTGACGCGGGTGTTGAGCTTGGCCGATGCGCCCTCGCCGGGCGACTGGCTGATGATGGTGCCTGCGGGCTGGTCGCTGTACTGCTCGGTCTGGCCGCCGAGGCCCAGCTTCTTCTGCACCAGCAGGGTGCGGGCGTCGTTCACGCTCATGCCGATGAGGCTGGGCACCTTGGTGGTGGTGGCCACCTGCGGGCGGCTGACGTAGATGACGACGGTGGTGCCTGCGGCCACCTGACTGCCTGCGGCGGGGTCGGTGCGGATGATGGAGCCTGCGGCCACCGATTCATCCACGGCCTGCGTCACCAGCACCGAGACGCCCAGATCCTTGAGCTGCTGTTCGCCGTCGGCCTGCACATAGTTGGTCAGGTCGGGGACGGTGACGTAGTGGACGCCGAGGCTGACGGTGAGGGTCACGCTCTGGCCCTCGCGGACGGTGCGGCCCGCCACCGGCGACTGCTTGTAGACATGACCGGCGGCGTAGTCGTTGCTGTACTCCTGCTCCCAGTTGACGACCACCTGCCCGGAGGCCACCTGCGGGGAGGCGTTCACCTCGTCCTGCGTCATGCCGCTGAAATCGCTCAGCACGATGTCGGCTTTCTTGTTCATGATGTTGCTCGAGTCGCTCAGGATGACCCAGCACAGGGCCGCGCAGGCCAGCGCAAAGGCCGCCGTGATGCCCAGCAGCACCGGCATAAAGGCGCTGTGCTTCTTCTTTTTCGCCTTGGTGCGCGTTTTCTGCGCCTCGGGCGGTCTGCGGATGGTCCGCTTTTCTGCCATAGGTTCATTCACCGCCTTTTCGGGGACTTCCTCTTTTACATACTGATAGTCGAACGTGATGGACGGGTCGCGCACATAGGCGTCCAGCGCTTCCAGCATCTCGGCGGCGCTGGCGTACCGGTTCACTGGCAGCTTTGCCATGGCGCGCTCTGTGATCTGGACAAGGCCCAGCGGCACCTCGGGGGCCAGCTCGGCCAGCGGCTTCGGGTCGTCCGTGATCTGCTTGCGGGCCACCTCCACCATGTCGTCTGCGTCGAAGGGGAGCTTGCCCGAGAGCATCTCGTACATCATGACGCCCACCGAGTACAGGTCGCTCTTGGGGTCGGTCTCGTCTCCCCTCGCCTGTTCGGGGCTGATATAGTGGACGCTGCCCATCGCCTTCCGGCCGTTCTGGATCTGGTTCTCCGCCCGGGAGATGCGGGCGATGCCGAAATCCATCATCCGCAGCTGTCCGTTGTCCAGCAGCATGATGTTCTGGGGCTTGATGTCCCGGTGGACGACGCCGTTGCGGTGGGCGTGGTCGAGGGCGCGGAGGATCTGACCGATGAAGTGGACGGTCTCGCGGCTGGTGATCTTACCGCCCCGCTCGTTGAGGTACTCCCGGAGGGTCATGCCCTCCACACACTCCATGACGATATACTGTAAGTTCTCGCTGACGGAAACGTCATACACCTTCACGATGTTGGGGTGGTTGAGCAGGGAGATGGCCTTGGATTCGTTCTTGAAGCGGCGGACGAGGTCGGCGTCGTGCATCAGCTCCTGCCGCAGCACCTTGACGGCCACGACCGTCCCCTCCGGCACAGGCCCGCCGGGGGCCGTCACCACAGCCTTATAGACGTTGGCCATCCCACCGGTGCCGATCAGCTCCCGGATGGTGTAAAGCCCATCCAGCGTCTTCCCGATGAGATTATCCATGCTTCACCTCCAGCGGCTCCACACCCAGCAGCAGCGCGGTGATGTTGTCGGGGCCTCCGCCCGCGTTGGCGGCGTCCACCAGCCGGTCGGGGATGTCGTAGAACCCGCCCTTGGTCAGCAGCTCCTCCATCTTGTCCTTGGGCAGGACGTTGGTGAGGCCGTCGGTGCAGAGCAGCAGCAGGTCGCCCTGCTGGACGGGGCAGCTGGTGAACTCCGGCTCAAGGCGGTAGTCCACGCCCAGCGCCCGGGTGATGATGTTCTTCTGGGGGTGATGCTCGGCCTCCTCGGGGGTGATGGTGCCGCAGTCCACCAGCTCCTGCACATAGGAGTGGTCGTGGGTCAGCTGGGTGAGCTTCCCCTCCCGGCAGAGGTAGGCGCGGGAGTCGCCTGCGTGGCAGAGGTAGGCCGTCCCGCCCCGCACGAGGGCGCAGACCGCCGTGGTGCCCATCCCCGCAAGCTCCTCCACCCGGGAGGCTTTCTGGAAGACGAAGCGGTTGGCGCTGATGAGCGCCCGCTTCAGGAAGCTCTCCTCGTCGCCGGGCAGACACTGGGCGTACTGTTCAAGGAAGCAGTGCTCGATGACATCGCAGGCGCTCAGCGAGGCCTCACGGCCTCCCCTTGCGCCGCCCATGCCGTCGCACACAAGCCCCCATGCCGCACCGCCGGGCAGCTCCCCCGCCCGGTAGTCGTCCTGATTCTCCTGCCGGACGCTGCCGACGTCTGTTTTTCCTGCAAGTTTCATAGGCTTCTCCTTTTTAGGCTTTGCCGTTCATCTCGTCGCGGCGGAGCTGGCCGCACGCGGCGCTGATCTCGCTGCCCAGACGGCGGCGGACGGTGGCGTTGACGCCGAGGCTCTCCAGCTTCTGCTGGAAACGCCGGACGTTGGCCGCGTCGGTGGCCGAGTAGGGGCTGCCATCCACCGGGTTGATGGGGATGAGGTTGACGTGGGCGCCCATGCCCCGGATGAGGTCGGCCAGCTGCTTGGCGCAGGCGTCCGAGTCGTTGACCCCCCGCACCATCGAGTATTCGAAGCTCACCCGCCGGCCCGTGGTGTCCTGATAGCGGCGCACCGCCTGCATCAGCACCTCCACCGGGTAGGCATCGTTGACGGGCATCATGCCGCTGCGGATGTCGTTGTTGGGGGCGTGGAGGGAGACGGAGAGGGTCAGCTGCAATTTCTTCTCCGCCAGCTGGTCGATCTTCGGCACGAGGCCGCAGGTGGAGAGGCTGATGTTCCGCATCCCGATGTTGACGCCCTCGGGGGAAGAGATATTCTCCAGAAAGCGCATCACTTCGTCAAAATTGTCCAGCGGCTCACCAATGCCCATCAGCACGATGTGAGAGATGCGCTCTCCGATGTCCTTCTGGGCGGTATAGATCTCGGAACAGATCTCGCCCGCCTCGAGGTTGCGGACGCGGCCCGCCTGCGTGGACGCGCAGAAGCGGCAGCCCATTCGGCAGCCCACCTGCGTGGACACGCAGACCGTGTTGCCGTAGTGGTAGCGCATCACGACCGTCTCGATGCAGTTGCCGTCGGCCATCCGCAGCAGGTATTTCACCGTGCCGTCCTTGGCCTCCTGCCGCCGCTCGATGATGGGCGCGGCGATGTAAAAGGCCTCTTCCAGCTTTGCCAGCAGGGTCTTGGGCTGGTCGGTCATGGCCGAAAAGTCGGTCACGAGCTTCTGGTGCACCCAGTGAAAGATCTGCTTGGCCCGGAAGCCGGGCTGGCCCATCGCTTTCAGCTCCGCCGTCAGCTGTTCCAGCGTCAGGGAGGATATACAGCGTTTTGTATCCATTGGAATCTCCTTTTATCAGGGAACTTTCTGCATCGCGCAGAGGAAAAAGCCGTCCATACCGGTGCGGGTGGGCACCGAGAGAGCGCCCCAGTCCCCCACCGTCATCCCGGAGGGGAAGGCCACCTCCGGCGTCACCACCCGGAACTCCGGGTGACGGCCCACAAAGGCCCTCACCTGCTCCTCGTTCTCGGAGGGGTCGATGGTGCAGGTCGAGTAGACCAGCCGCCCGCCGGGCTTGAGATGGGCGGCGGCTGTATCCAGAATGGCCGACTGGGTGGCCAATAATTCATCGTGACGCGCTTTTTCGAGGGTCTTGTACCGGATGTCCGGCTTCTTGGCAAGGATGCCGAGGCCGCTGCACGGGGCGTCCACAAGGATGCGGTCGGCCATGGGAAGGTCTGCGTCCGGCTTGGTGCCGTCCGAGACCCGCGGCTCCACATGGGCAAAGCCCATCCGCTCCACGGCCTTCCGGATGAGCTGGACGCGGTTCTCGCTGACATCGCAGCTCACCAGCCGCCCCTCATCTCCCATCTCCTCGATGAGAAGCAGGCTCTTGCCGCCGGGGGCGGCGCAGAGGTCGAGGATGGTGTCGCCGGGCTTTGCCTCCACGCAGAGGGCGGCAAGCTGGCTGGCCTGCCCCTCGACGTGGAAGTATCCCTCCCGGAACAGCCCGCTCTCTGCCGGGCTGCCCTCGAAGCGGGCCAGAACGCTGCCCGGCACGAGGCCCGGGGCGGCACTCTTTGCCCCCGAGGCCAGCAGTTTTTCGCAGAGGGCCTCTGGCGTCCCTTTCAGGGGGTTGGCCCGGAGGCTGGTCAGGCCGCCGTCTGCGGTGTGGGTCAGGATGTCCAGCGCCTCGTCGGGGTAGCTGGCGTGGAGGAAGGCAGCCACATCCCGGCCCGCCGACCCCAGCACCATCAGCCGCTCCACCGCGTCGGCAAAGACGGCGGTGTCGAGGTCGTAGGCGATGGCACGGCGCAGCACGGCGTTCACGAGGCCGGAGGCGCTGGCCTTCTTGAAGGTGCGGGTCAGCTTGACCGCCTCGTTGACCGCCGCCGAAGCGGGCACCTGCATATACCGCGCCTGTGCCAGCGCGGCGCGGAGAATCTCCCGCACCTGCGGGTCGAGCTTGGCCAGACCCTTGGGCAGGAACTGCCCGAGGATATAGTCCAGCGTCCCACGGTGCTCGAGGACGGTGTAGAAGATCGCGCTGGCGAAGGCCTTATCCCGGCCCTCCAGCTTCTGGCGGCGCAGCTCTGCGTCGAGGATGAGGTTGGAAAAGCCGTCCTGCTCCTGCCGCACCAGCGCCGCCACCGCTGCCGCGCGGGGGTTCGGGCCGCTCACAGGGTATCCCCCGCCTTGAGGCGGAGACCAGCCGCGAAGGAAGTGCCGTCCATGGGCTTCTTGCCCTCCGGCACGACATGGAGCAGCTGGATGGCACCCTCACCGCAGGCCACGGTCAGGGGCTTGGTCGCCAGCACCGTGCCGGGGGCCTCCCCGTGGCTGTCTGCCACGCGGCACTCCGTCACCTTGAGCTTTTTGCCGCCGGAGGTGACGAACCATGCGCCGGGCCACGGATTCATCCCCCGCACCCAGTTGTGGATGTGGGCGGCGCTCTCGGTCAGGTGGAACTCGGCCATCTCCTTGCTCAGCATGGGGGCCGCAGAGGCGTTCTCGTGGGCCTGCGGCACAGCTTTCAGCGTACCCGCCGCAATGGCGGGCACCGTCTCACAGAGGACGCGGGCACCCACAGCCGTCACCCGGTCGAACAGCTCTCCGCTGGTCTCCTCGGGGTCGATGGCGATCTTCTCGCAGGCCAGCACATCGCCGGTGTCGAGGCCCTCGTCCATCTGCATGATGGAGACGCCCGTCTCGGCGTCGCCATTCAGCACGGCCCACTGCACCGGGGCGCTGCCGCGGTACTTGGGCAGCAGAGAGACGTGGAGGTTGATGCAGCCATATTTCGGGGCTTCCAGCACCGACTTGGGCAGGATGCAGCCATAGGCCACCACCACGATCAGCTCCGGAGCCAGTGCGCGGATGTTCTCGTCCTCGCCGCCGTCCCGCAGGGTGCGGGGCTGAAAGACGGGGGTGCCGTGGGCCAGCGCCACCTCCTTCACCGGGGGCGCGGTGAGCACCTGCTTGCGGCCCACGGGCTTGTCGCGCCGGGTGTAGACCGCGCAGATGTCGTGGCCCGCCTCATACAGGGCCTTCAGGCAGTCCGCCGCGATGTCGGGCGTGCCCATGAACAGAATGCGCATCAGTCGTTCTCCTTCTTCTTGGCGGCAGCGGCGCGGCCCTCCTCGGTGTCCTCATAGAAGAACTCGCTGGACTCCATGATGGTGATGCCGTCCAGATGGTCGTTCTCGTGCTGGATGCAGCGGGCCAGCAGGTCCTCGGCCTCCAGCTCGAACCACTCCCCGTGACGGTCCTGTGCACGCACCTTGACAGCCACCGGGCGGGTGACAGCGCCGTTGTGGCCCGGGAAGGACAGGCAGCCCTCGTAGGCGGTCTCCTCGTCCTCGGACACGGCCAGGATCTCAGGGTTCACGAAGTCGATGAACTTGTACTCGTAGTTCTCGGGGATCTCCTCGGGGGCGTCGGTGGTGTCCCACACCACGAAGACGCGGCGCAGCATCCCCACCTGCGGGCCTGCGAGGCCCACGCCGTCGGCGGCGATCATCGTCTCGCGCATATCGTCCAGCAGGGTGGCCAGACGGTCGTCGAAGTTGGTCACAGGGCGGCAGACCTTATTCAGGATGGGATCGCCCTCTTTTACAATGTTGCGGATAGCCATGAAGTATACCTCCAAATCATCTTATCTCAAATATCACCGTCAGAGTGCATATCCACGGCCACAGTAGCCTTAGCGGGCAGTTTTTCCTGCTCGTAGAGGCCGAGGGTCTGGCGGACAAGGTCGCGGAAGCGCCTGTCCGCCCGGCACTTGATGGTGAGCTTGTAGCGGTAGTTCTCGTTGATCTTTTCGATGTTGCCGGGGGTGGGGCCGAGCACCCGCAGGGGCAGGTCGGGCTGCTGTGCGGCCTGACGGCCCAGCAGCGCCGCAAAGCGGGCGGCGGCCCGGGCCACCTCGATCTCCTTCGGCCCGGAGAAGCCCACGACGCAGAGGCCGCAGAAGGGCGGGTAAAGTCCTAACTTGCGGTAGGCGATCTCCTGCTCGAAAAAGGCGTCATAGTCCTGCGCAGCGGCGAGGTTCAGGACGGGGTTGTCGGGGTCGGTGGTCTGGATGATGGCAAAGCCCGGGTCCTTGGCCCGGCCGGAGCGGCCCACCACCTGCGTGATGAGGCTGAACACCGTCTCGTAGGCCCGGAAACCCTGCGCGAAGAGGAGCGAGTCGATGCCCAGCACCCCCACAAGGGTCACATCCTCAAAGTCGAGGCCCTTAGCCACCATCTGGGTACCCACCATGATGTCGTACTCGTGCCGGGCGAACTTCGCCAGCAGCTTTTCGTGGGCGTCCTTAGCGGCGGTGGAGTCCTGATCCATCCGCAGCACCCGGGCCTCGGGGAACAGCTCCGCCAATTCCTCCTCGGCCTTCTGGGTGCCGAAGCCCCGGTAGAGCAGCTTTCCGCCGCAGGCGGGGCAGGTCTTGGGGGGCGGGTCCAGCTGGGTGCCGCAGTAGTGGCAGAGCAGCTTGTGGCCCGCCTTGTGGTAGACCATGGGGACGCTGCACTTGGGGCACTTGAGCACCTCGCGGCAGTCGTCGCACTGGGCCATGGTCTGATAGCCCCGCCGGTTGAGCAGCAGGATGGTCTGCTTGCCCGCGTTGAGGTTGCGCCGGATGGCGTCCTCCATCGCAAGGCTGATCTCCCGGGGGTTGCCCGCCGCCAGCTCGGCCCGCATATCCACGATCTTCACGCTGGGCAGCGGGTTGCCGCCGTAGCGCTGGGTGAGCCGGACGAGCTGGGTGCGGCCCTGCTGGGCCGCGTAGAAGCTCTCGGTGCTGGGGGTAGCGCTGGCGAGGAGAAGGAGCGCCCCATTCTCCGCCGCACGCTGCCGGGCCACCTCGTGGGCGGCATAGCGGGGCGACGACTCGGAGCGGTAGGTGTGCTCCTGCTCCTCGTCGATGATGATGAGGCCGATGTTTTCCAGCGGCGCGAAGATGGCGCTGCGGGTCCCCACCACGATGTCTGCGCCGCCGTCCTGTATCATCTGCCACTGCAGCAGCCGCTCGGTGTGGTTCAGCGCCGAGTGCTGGACGGCCACCCGCCGCCCGAACTGGCCCTTCAGCCGGAGGATCATCTGGGGCGTCAGGCTGATCTCCGGCACCAGCACGAGGGCGCGCCGTCCCAGTGCCAGACACCGCTCGATGAGCTTCAGAAAGACCAGCGTCTTGCCGCTTCCGGTGACACCGTAGAGCAGCGCCGAGTGGGGCGCGGCATCCTCAAGGCCGGGCAGCAGGGCGTCGAAGGCTGCCTGCTGCTCTGCCGTCAGGCGGATGGGTTCGTTTTTCAGCGGGATAGACGAATACAGGTCGATGGATTTGTTCACCTTGCTGCATTCGACGACACCCTTGGCGCAGAGGTTGTCGAGCACCGCCCGGCTGATGCCGTGGGCCTCCATCTCGTTCTGGGTGCGCTCTCCCCCGCCCAGCAGAGCCACCGCCGCCAGCTGCTTGGCCGTAGGCTTGGGCTTTTGCTGCAAGGTCCCCACCAGCTTATAGCAGTTCTCGGTGTGGCGGGTCAGCTGCTTCTGGAGCACCGGCGTCACGCCGTCCGCCGCAAGGGCGGGCTTGTACTGTGCGCCGTAGGGGATGACGGCCTTGACGGCCTCGTAGTAGGTGCAGAAGGTGCGCTCTTTCAAAAAATGCACCAGCCGCAGCAGCTCCGGCGTCAGACAGGCCGAGGCAGGGGCCACGTCGAAGAGGTATTTGAGCTTTGCGTGCTCCGGCTCCTCGTCGCAGGCCAGCACGACCCCCATCCGGGCCTTGCTGCCCCGCCCGAAGGGGACGAGGACCATGCTGCCGAGGCGGACGGCCTCCTGCTGGTCGGGCATGACGGCGTAGGTGTAGAGTTTGTCGAAGTGAAAGGTCGCGTTGCTCACGGCAACGCCTACCGTTTTTGGCATTCGCGGCTCCTTGAATTGTTATTTGTCGAGGCATGCCCGCTCCCGGATGATGCCGTAGAGCTTCTCGGCGCAGGCATCCACCTCGTCGTTCACGAGGGTGAGGGTGAACTTATCCTGCTCTGCCAGCTCTTTTTTCGCCGTGTCAAGGCGCTCGAGGATGCTTGCCTCCGTCTCGGTGCCGCGGCCCCGCAGACGGCGCTCCAGCTCCTCCACAGACGGCGGCAGCAGGAAGATGGTGGTCGCGCCCGGGAACATCCGGCGGATGTTGGCCGCGCCGTGGACGTCGATGACCAGCACCACCAGCTTGCCCGCCTCGAGGCGCTTATCCACCTCTTCGCGGAGGGTGCCGTAGTAGTTGCCGTTGTAGAAGTTGTGCTCCACCACCTGATCGGTGTCGATGAGCTGCCGGAACTGCTCTACGCTGCGGTAGTAGTAGTCCACGCCCTCCTGCTCCCCGGGGCGGGGTGCACGGGTGGTGGCGGAAACGGTCTTTTCGATCTCGGGGTGGGCCGTGCGCAGGGCTTTGACCACACTGTCCTTGCCCGTGCCGGCGGCACCGGAGACGACAAACAGGTACTTTTCGTTTTCCATTTTTTACTGCTCCTCTTCTGTCGTTTTTCCTTCCGGCTGGCCCGCTGCGCGGCCTGCCACCGTCTCGGGCGTCAGGGCCGAAAGGACTACATGGTCGGAGTCCATGACGAGCACGGCCCGGGTGCTGCGGCCATAGGATGCATCAATGAGCATCCCCCGCTCCCGCGCCTCCTTCACCAGACGCTTGACCGGCGCGGAGTCGGGGCTGACCACAGCCACCACCCGCCCGGCACTGACCAGATTGCCAAAGCCGATGTTGATGAGCTTCATCTGAACTCCTCCGTATTCTGGTTACTCCAGATTCTGGATCTGTTCGCGGATCTTCTCGATCTCCGCCTTCATATCCACCACGATGCGGGTGATGTCGAGATCCTGACACTTGGAGCCGATGGTGTTGGTCTCACGGTTCAGCTCCTGCGTCAGGAAGTCCAGCTTTCGGCCCACCGGCTCGTCCAGCTCCAGAATGGAGCGGTACTGGGCGATGTGGCTGCGCAGCCGGACGGTCTCCTCGTCCACAGCGGTCTTATCGCCAAAGATGGCGGCCTCGGTCAGGACGCGGGCGTCGTCGATGTTCCGGTCCTCCAGAATGGTCTTGAGCTTCTCGTAAAGGCGGTTGGTGTAGGCCTCCACCCGGCCTGCGCTCAGGGTCTCCACCTTCCCCACGCACTCCTCGAGGAAGCTAAGGCGGCTCTCCACATCGGCCTTCATCTTTGCGCCCTCGGCGGCACGCATGGCGATGAAATTGTCCAGTGCCTGCGCCGTCACGGCGGAGACATCCGCCCAGAGCTGCTCCTCGTCCACGTCGGCGTGGCGGGTGGCCAGCACATCAGGGAAGCGGGCCAAGCCCGAGGTCGTGATGTCGTTTTTGATGCGCAGCTCTTCCGAAATACTGCGCAGGGCCTGCTGATAGCTGCGGGCCAGCTCCATGTTCACGGCAACGACGGCGTCGGCAGCCTCCACGTTCTGGACGGTCATGCTCAGCTCGACCTTGCCGCGGGAGACCCGCTCGTTGAGCTGCTTTTTCAGGCGGCTGTCCATGTAGTTGCAGCGGCGGGGTGTGCGGGAAGAATACTCGAAATACCGGGCGTTGACGCTGCGCCGCTCGTCCGCGAGCTCGCGGCCATTG
>NZ_DAWCVJ010000044.1:7498-21593 GCF_052358865.1 Faecalibacterium sp. | reverse complement strand
AACGCCGTGTGGGTCCGGGGTCGTAGGTGAAATTATCACACAACGACCTTCCCCATTCGCTGCTTTGGGTAAAGTTCCACCGCTTTCATATTTGCAGACTGCACTGGTGGTAATGCCAAGCTTTTCTGCAAGTGCCTGCTGTGTAAGTCCCGCACGCTTTCGGGATTCACGGATAAGGATCGCTGCGCGTGTGGGTTCACGAGACATATCATTCACCTCGACCAAGAATTTTAAAAGCCTACTAACAAATTTATATCATTTTTGAGTATAAATAACAAGAAGTTTCCGTGCACCCGTTGCGATGACCACGAAATTTCTGAAAACGTCCTTATAAAACGCCTTTTGGTCCTGTCCAGCCGACGGCGGCTGGGCGCTCTGCCAAACCGCCAGAGACGGTTGAAAAATTTTGTGCAATTTTCATAGTTTTCTTCACGCTATTTTGGTGGTACAATAGAGGCAGAATCCAAGTAACTTTCAGGAGGAGCCGCATGGCAGAAAAGAGCATTGAATTAGACAGTGTGGAGATCGCAGCCGCCGTATTCGGGAACTGTGACCGAAACATCCGAATGCTGGAGAAGGAGTTCTCGGTAACAGCGGTATGCCGCGGCACGATGCTACGCATCTCGGGCGAACCGGCAAATGTCGCCGCCGCTGCCCGCGCGGTGGAGGGGATGCTTCTCCTTATCGAGAATCACACGCCTCTGGAAGATCAGACGGTGCGCTATTGTCTAAGCCTTGCACACGACGGCGAAGAAAAGCGCGTCCGGGAGCTGACCGAGGACTTTGTGACTGTGACGGTCAAGGGCCGCCCTATCCGTCCCAAGACGCTGGGCCAGAAGGAATATCTCAACGCCATCCGAAACAACGCCATCACATTCGGCGTCGGCCCGGCGGGTACCGGCAAGACCTATCTTGCCGTTGCAATGGCAGTCAAGGCTTTTAAGGCAAAGGACGTCTCCCGCATCGTGCTGACCCGCCCGGCGGTAGAGGCAGGCGAGAAGCTGGGCTTTCTGCCGGGTGACCTACAGCAGAAAGTAGACCCCTATCTGAGGCCTCTGTATGATGGCTTGTTCGATATGCTGGGTGCGGAGACCTACGAGCGTTTGGTAGAAAAGCAGATCATCGAAGTGGCTCCGCTGGCCTATATGCGCGGCCGGACACTGGATGATTCCTTCATCATTCTGGACGAAGCTCAGAATACCACCCCGGAACAGATGAAGATGTTCCTGACCCGTATGGGCGTCGGCTCCAAGGTCGTCGTTACCGGCGATGTCACCCAGATCGACCTGCCCGACCGCACCCGCAGCGGCCTTGTGGACGCATTGCAGGTGCTCAAGGGTGTGAACGGCATCGCACAATGCTACTTTACCGAAAAAGACGTGGTGCGTCACCGTCTGGTGCAGGAGATCATCAAGGCCTACGAGGCAGCAGCACACCCTTCCAAACACTGAGCCAATAAAAACCGGCGGCACGGAACGATACGCAAAAAGCCGGAGCATCCATGGAATAGAATGTAAAACGAAAGGAGCGGACGATTTATGTCCAATAAAGTTTTGATCACCAATTCCCAGAAAGCCATCAAGGTTCCCTCGGGCCTTCGCATCCTCATCCGCCGCGCCTGCAACGCCGTGCTGGAATACGAGCACTTTGATGACCCGGCAGAGATCAGCGTGACCTTCGTGGATAACGCTGCCATTGCCGAGCTGAACAACCAGTACCGCAACAAGCCGATGCCCACCGATGTGCTGAGCTTCCCGCTGGGTGAGAACGGCGTCTATGATGTAGACGAGAACAACGGCTGTAAGATGCTGGGCGACATCGTCATCAGTATGGAGCGCGCACAGGAGCAGGCAACGCTCTACGGTCATCCGCTGCAGAGAGAGGTCGCGTTCCTGACGGTTCACTCGATGCTCCATCTGCTGGGCTATGACCACGAGAACGGCGGTCTGGAAGCCATGCGGATGCGCGAGAAGGAAGAAGCCGTCCTCACGCAGCTGGGCCTGCCCCGCACGGTGAGCTACACGGAATAAAAGACAGGAGTTCTATTTTGAAAAACGAAACACCGATCCAGAGCCATTATGATACATCCTCTGTGTTCGTGGCGGTCATTGGCCGCCCGAACGTGGGCAAATCCAGCCTGACGAACCTGCTGGTGGGGGAGAAGGTGGCCATCGTCACCTCGAAGCCTCAGACCACTCGCACCCGCATCACCGGTGTCATCACCCGTGGGCCGCTGCAGTACGTTCTGCTGGACACTCCCGGTGTGCACAAGCCTCATAACAAACTGGGTAAGCGGATGGATAAGACAGCCAGCGACTCCATCGCCGATGTTGATGTGTCCATGATGCTGTTCGAGCCTTATGGTGCACTGAACGAGTCAGAGATGGTTCTGGTCGAGGCCCTGAAAAAGGGCGGTCCGGCGATCGCGGTCATCAACAAGACCGACCTCGTCAAAGACCCGGCGGACCTTGAGGCCCGCAAGGCGGAGCTGAAAGCGTTGGGCGTGTTCGACGACGTCTATACGGTCAGCGTCCGCGATAACGACCGCTGCGAAGAATTATTCGATGCTCTGAGCCGCTATGCAGTGGAAGGCCCTCACTATTTTGACGATGACGCTTACACCGATATGCCCGAAAAGGAGCTTGTGGCGGAAGTTATCCGGGAAAAGGCACTGCTTTATATGAGGGACGAGATCCCGCACGGCATCGCGGTCGTGGTCGAGCGCTTCAAAGAGCGCCCCGGTACAGATCTTGTGGACATCGACGTGAACATTTACTGCGAGCGAGAGAGCCATAAGGGAATGGTCATCGGAAAGGGCGGCGCGATGCTGAAAAAAATCGCCAGCGCAGCCCGCACCGACTGCGAAGAGTTCCTCGGCTGCCGCGTCAATCTGCAGTGCTGGGTAAAGGTCAAGGCAGACTGGCGTGATAACGAATTCATGCTCAACAACTTTGGCTTCAAGCAGCAGCCCAACCGCTGAGTTCCATAACAGGACAGATTTCCCGGGGATAGCGCAGTACCATAGAGGTGACACTATACCGTATGGAAGGAGCGTTGTCCGATGAAGGTGGAACTCAGCTGGCAGGCTTTTGCCTGCACCGGTGATATTCTGTGTTATCTGGACTACAGGCGGCAGCTTGCCCAACAGCGGCCCGCCGCCCCGGCAGGAGAAAAAACAGATGGATACCATTGTGACGCCGGGCCTTGTCCTGAAGGAGACTCGGTATAAAGAATCAGACCGGATCATCACGCTCTTGACACCGAGGCTGGGCATCATCTCAGCCTCGGCGCAGAGCAGCCTGCGGCTGAAAAGTAAACTGTTCAGCGCCTGCGGGCTTTTTTGTTACTCAGAGTTCGTGCTTGTTCCCGGACGGAATATGTATACGGTACGGGAGGCAGACGTCAAAAATGTCTTTCACGGCATCTCGTCCTCCATCGAGGGGATGAGCCTTGCCATGTATATGGCAGAGATGGCCTCGGCCCTTTCGCCGACCGGAGAGGAGGCAGAAAAGGAACTGCGTCTTCTCCTCAACTGCTTTTACATGATAAGCGAGAAAAAAACAGACCTCAAGGTCATCAAAGCGGTATTCGAGCTGCGCACCATGAGCGAGTGCGGATTTCTGCCTCAGCTGGTCTACTGCCGCGGCTGCGGCACCTACGACGGCCCGGCCTTTTACCTCGACCCGGCGGAAGGCTGCCTGCTCTGCGAGGCCTGTGCTCAGAAGGCAGGGAAGAAGTGCAATCTGGATGCTGGGGCGCTGTTTGCGTTGCGGCATATCTGTCTGGTCGAGGATAAGAAGATATTCGGCTTTCGCATCTCTGTGGGCAGTCTGGCAAAGCTTGCGGCCGTATCAGAACAGTATGCTCTGACACATCTGGACAAGCCTTTGAAGAGCTATGACTTTCTGAGATCTGTTCTGTCGTGAAAAATCAAAAAATCGATTTAGTATAGGGAATTACTATGGAAACAAGTTATTTGAAAACGCTGGAGCTAGACAAAATCATTGCCCGGGCAGCGGAAGGGTGCGTGTGCAAGGAGTCGCGCGAAAAGCTCCTTGCGCTCGAGCCTCAGTGCGACCCCGATGAAGTGCGGTATGCGTTGGAACAGACCGACGCCATCAACTCGTTGCTCATCAAGAATGGTTCGCCCCGTTTCGGCGGGGTAGAGGGTGTCAGTCAGCTGGCAGCCCGCGCAGTCAAGGGTGGCGTCCTCTCGATGGGAGAGCTTCTGATGGTCGCAGGCGCACTCCGCAACTTCCAGAACCTCGTCAGCTGGTATGGTTCCTCGGAGCACGACGCCCTACCGACCGATGATCTGTTCTACGCGCTGGCCCCTCAGCCCGGCTTGGAACAGCAGATCTCGAGCGCCATCCTTGCGCCGGATGCAATGGCAGATACGGCCTCGCATACCCTGAACGACCTGCGCAAGAAGATCCGTGCAACGGAAAACAGCATCCGCGACCGTCTGGAAAGCATGGTCCGCAACATGGACACTTCCAAGTATCTGCAGGAAAGCGTCGTCTCCATCCGGAATGGCCGTTATGTCGTGCCCGTCAAGAGCGAGTATCGCGGTGAAGTAAGCGGCATCATCCACGATGTCTCGTCCACTGGCGCGACCGTTTTCGTTGAGCCGCAGGCCGTCGTGGAGGCGAATGCGCGCATCCTGCAGTACCGCGCACAGGAAGCGCAGGAGATCGAGCGCATCCTTGTGGCATTCACCGGTCAGGTCGCAGCCATCGAGCCGCAGTTCCAGTATAGCTACAAGGCAATGCTGGAGATCGACGTCCTGCTGGCAAAAGCCCGCCTTGCGCTGGACATGAAGGCGTTCAAGCCCACTGTCCGTACAGACGCCTCTTTCTCCCTCATTCGGGCGAGACATCCGCTCATCGATGCAAAAAAATGTGTGCCTGTCGATATTTCACTGGGCAGGGACTACGATTCGCTCATCATCACCGGCCCCAACACCGGCGGCAAGACTGTCACACTGAAAACGGCAGGTCTGCTTTGTGCAATGGCGCAGTGCGGCTTCCTCATCCCGGCGGATGAGCGCAGCGAGGTCTGCGTCTTTGATGAATTTCTTGTGGACATCGGCGATGAGCAGAGCATCGAGCAGAGTCTGTCTACCTTCTCTGGTCATATGAAGAAGATCACCGGCATCCTCGAGCTTGCCATGCCCCGCACGCTGGTGCTTCTGGACGAGCTGGGTGCAGGTACCGACCCGGCGGAGGGCGCGGCGCTGGCGGTTGCAATCATCGAAGAACTGCGCCGCCGCGGCGTGCTTCTGATGGCGACCACTCACTACGCAGAGCTGAAGGTGTTCGCTCTCGAGACAAAGGGAGTCGTCAACGCCAGCTGCGAGTTTGATTTGGAGACGCTGCGCCCGACCTATAAGCTCAGCGTGGGCGTGCCGGGCAAATCCAACGCCTTCCTCATCAGCGAAAAGCTTGGCATTCCGGAGCGGGTCATTGAGGCAGCCCAGCAACATCTTTCGGCAGAAGACAAGCGTCTGGACGCCGTTCTGGGCCAGCTGGACGATCTGAAGCTGCAGCTCAAGGCCAGTCAGGACGAGGTCGAGGGCCTGAAGAATGAGGCTGCACATCAGCTGGATGCTGCCCGTCAGAAGCGCGACGAACTGATCCAGCAGGGTGAAAACGAGCTGGAAGCTGCCCGTGCCAAGGCCCGTGCACTGGCGCAGGAGGTGGAGAGCAAAGCCTACGCTTTGACCGATGAGCTGCGCCAGCTCCAGAAAGACGAGCGGATGAACAACCAGCAGAAAGCACAGCGTGCCCGCGAGATTGCCAAGAAAGAGTCCGAGAAGCTCTTTATGGGCACGGAGGTGGTGCATAACCCCGTCAAGGAGTTCGTGCCGCTGAAGGAGGTCAAAGTAGGGCAGGAGGTCTGCATTGCAGAGCTGAATCAGCTGGCTACGGTGCTCTCGCTGCCGGATAAAAACGGTGATGTGCTGGTGCGTGCCGGTATCATCAAGACCAAAGTGCCGCTCAAGGGCCTCAAGCAGCCGGAAAAGCTGGTCAAGGAGGCGAAGCCTCAGACCAAGGCCCAGCAGCGCTACTCCCGCCTGACCGGCGATGCCAATCGTCCCAACGGCAGGGTAGAGAGGGTACAGCGCACCGCAAAAATGGAGTGCAACCTGCTGGGTCTCACGGTGGACGAGGCTCTGCCGGAGGTGGATTCCTTCATCGATCGCGCTATCCTGAACGGACAGACTGTGGTGTATCTCATCCACGGCAACGGCACCGGCGCACTGCGTACCGCAATCCACAAGCATCTGCGAGGCAATCGGATGGTCAAGAGCTTCCGTCTGGGCCGTTATGGCGAGGGTGAAAGCGGCGTCACTGTCGTTGAGCTGAAGTAAAGCAATGGCAGCCGGACGTTCAAATCCAAAACACACCCGCCGAAGAAAACAGCGCGGCCCATCTGCCGCGACGGTCATCAGCCTTCTGGTGTGTGTCGTCTGCTTTGGTGCAGCATTTCTGCTCTGGAATGCTGCGCTGTCTGGTGCAGACAGGAATGAGACAGGGGAGGCTTTTCGGCCTGTCGTTGGCGACCCGCCTTATCGGGTCTGTATCGATGCCGGGCATGGCGGAAGTGACCCGGGCGCAAGGGGAGTCGTTGAAGAAAAAGAGATGACGGCTCAGACGTCTGAGGCACTGCTTACGCTGCTGGAGGCTGATCCCAATTACATCCCTCTGCGTTCCCGGGAACGCTATGACATTACTGCAAAACCCAGCGAGAGGGCAGAGTCCATCAACGCCCAAAGCCCGCAGCTGCTTCTCTCCATCCACGGCAATTCAGCGCCGGAGGGTTCTGCCGCGTCGGGCTTTGAGTGTTATCCGTCCGTTCCGGGCCGTACATGGCATCAGGAAAGCTACTACTTTGCCCAGCAGCTGGCGCAGGGGATGGGGGCCGCAGGCGCAAGGCTGCGCGGCCACGGCGGCATCCGATACATCTATTATCAGGGAGAGGCAAAGCAGCTTGTAGAGAGCACCTACACCGAGGTGAGAGGTGAGCGAAGCTTTACGCTGCTGGAAGATGTAAACTGTCCGGCCGTTCTGGCAGAACAGTGCTTTGTGACCAGCGAAGAAGATGTGGCACGGTTCGGCAGTGAGGACGGCTGTAAAGCCGTGGCGCGGATCTACTATGAAGCCATCTGTGCATACTTTGGGACACAGCCGTTGGATACGCCGCAGTCATAGGCCGGATGTTCTGAGCAGCCCGAATTACCGTGCCTATTCAAAAGGGGAATCATTTCCAGAAAAGTAAATCAGAGAAAAGGCTCAGAGGCCTCCGAAACCTGCGTCATCAGAAGAAGGCAGGAGAAGGGGGCCTCTGTTTTTGAAATTTATATCATTTCGTATAATGCAGGTTATACGAAATATAGGGGAGCGAAAAAGCCCTCTTTTCCGGATTTCGAGCCTTTCCGGCGGCTTCTGAGCCTTCTGGACTGGCTGGAGCGTTTTTTCGCATTTGGCACAGTTATGTTATTTAACGCAACCGCAATGCAGCATTTTATATGTTTCTTGCAGTCTTTATAATCGTCCGGTCTCTCGCAGAATCTTTTCCAGCTCTAATGTCCAGCACTTCGCCGCTCGATTCGGATGCGGCATACTCACAACGAGCGTTTCTTTTTCCGAACAGACTGAATCGCTCGTATAATACCATAACGCTGTCTGTCCATTGGGCTTGACCCACTCGGCGTCATCCGCAAGTATCTCATCGTGCAGAATGTTCGACACCAGCCCCCAGCCGCCGGGCCGCCGGTCAGAATAATATCGGGTTCATATAATTGTATCTGACGTTTCAGCCGGTCCGCATCCTGCCGGGCGGCCTGCCGCACCGCTTTTGAGCTTGCGATGGCACCGCCCGGACACTTTTTCAGATTTGCCACAGCGATGTTCCGCACCATATCGTCCAGCGAAGATTTTGGAACAAATTTCCAGTATGTACCGTTCAAAATCATATTTGCCCAGCGTGCGACATTATTCCACGTCCGGTAGTAAGTTTTGCTTCCACCATGAGAAAGGAACTCCACAAGGCTTCCGCTCAGAGCATTCGTTTCCTTCAGTAGCACAACGATATGCTTTCCATCCGGGAGTGCCATCCAGCGCTCATAGTCCACGATGCCGTCGGCGTTAAAGCAGCACAGCTGCACAGAGGACGCCGACCATTCTGCCATCATCATAGCCTCGTCGCGCCGAAGCTGCTGTATCTGCTCAGATGTCATCATTTGTCGGTACTCTCCGTATTCGCAAGGCTCGACACATCTACCCGGAAGCCCTCCTGCGCGGCGCCCTCAAAGGCCTCCATCGGGCCGTCCGGTGCTTCATTTTCAGCCTCATCCGATGAAGGAGCGGCAAATTCCCCTCTGCTCTCCCCTGCCTTCTTTGACGTTGTATCCAAACGTGCCTTTTTGACCTCGCCCAGCGGGTTCTGCTCAATGGCCGCACGCACCTGAAATTCCTGCAGGTGCGTATAGATCTGGGTCGTGCCGACACTGCTGTGGCCCAGAAGCTGCTTGAGGGTCAGGATGTCCACGTTTCCGGTCTGATACATCAAAGTCGCAGCTGTGTGACGGAGTTTATGCGTCGAAAAACCGCGCAGACCCGCCGCTTTCATCGCCCCTGTCACCAGCTGCTCTACCCTGCGGTTGGAAATACGCTCTTTGCGCCGCCGGGTGATAAAGACCGCTCTTTCCTTGGGGTTCAGGCCTTCCATCGTGTTGCGTTTGTTCAGATAGATTTGCAAGGCCTCAATGCAGGCATCGTTCAGATAGACCATCCGCTCCTTGTGGCCCTTACCGAACAGACGAATCTGCCGCTGTTCCATGTCGATGTCACCGAGATCCATCCCCACAAGTTCCGAAAGACGCATTCCACAGTTCAAAAAGAGCACCACCATACAGTAATCTCTCTCGGGAAAATCGCTCTGGGTCTGGGTGCTTTCCAGTAAGTCCATCGACTGTTCTGCGGTCAGATATTTGGGCAGGACTTTATCCTGCTTGGGCGGCTTGATGGAGGCTGTGGGATTCTCTTTGAGCAAATCGACCTGATTGACCAGATAATCATAAAAGCCATGGAGACTGGCCAGCCGCCGGGCCGTCGAAGATTTTTTGTTGCCGCATTCCCGGTTCAGAAAATACAGGTATTCGTAGACGTCTTCCTTGGTCACGCTGCCCCAGAATGCCGTATCAAGGCCCTTGGGGTCAATGTCCTTGATCTCGGCGTTCTCTGCTGCAAGGCCGCGCCGACGCTTCATAAAGCGGCTGAAATTGCGCAGGTCGCAATAGTAGCTGAAGGCTGTATTCGGGCTTTTGCCTGCGATGACTTCCAGATAGCGTACATACGCGACGATGTCCGGCGAGGCATCATCAAAGGGTTTGTGTTTTTCGGGGTTTTTCTCATCCAGATAGATCGACATAGCTTCCTCTTCTTATCATTACAGACGATCGGATTTCAGGGCACGGATGGCGTCCGAGATATAGGCGGCTCCCACCAGCTTCATGCCGGGATAGTCGGCGGCATTGAGGTGCGACAGGCTGTGTTTGGGTACAACGGCGCGCTCAAAGCCGATGCGCTCAGCCTCCCGCAGACGCTGCTCCAGATTCGGCACACTGCGTACCTCACCGCCAAGGCCGACTTCGCCGATGGCGATGAGCTTATCGCTTACCGGGCAGTCCAGAAGCGACGATACCATACTCAGGCAGACCGCAAGGTCGCAGGCAGTGTCCCGCAGCGTGATGCCGCTGACGATGTTGATATATACATCCAGATTGCCGAAGAAGTAGCCTGCACGTTTTTCCAGCACAGCGATGAGCAGGTTCATGCGGTTATAATCATAGCCGCTGCAGGCCCGCCGGGGGGCCGGGAAATTCGTTTTGGTCGCAAGGGCCTGTATCTCGCTGAGGATGGGGCGGCTTCCCTCCATCGTACAGGCCACACAGTTGCCGGAAACCCCCAGCGGACGGCCTTCCAGAAGCATCTGAGACGGATTTTCGATCTCCTCAAGGCCCTGCCCCGTCATATCGAACATTCCCAGCTCATTCGTCGAGCCATAGCGGTTCTTCGCGGCCCGCAGGATGCGGTATGGGAGCATCTTGTCTCCCTCAAAGTAAAGCACCGTATCCACAATGTGCTCCATGACCTTCGGGCCGGCAATGGCACCGTCCTTGTTGACATGGCCCACGATGAACATCGGAATCTCCTGCTTTTTGGCGACAGCCAGCAGACGGGCCGCACTCTCTTTCACCTGACTGACTGTGCCAGCAGAAGAGGAGATGTCCATGCACCGCATCGTCTGGATGGAGTCGATGACCACAAGCTCGGGCTTTTCCTTCTCGATAAGACCACAGATCTCGTCTACATCGTTTTCGGCGGCCAGATAGATATTGTCCTGCGGGACCTTCAACCGGGCCGCACGCAGCTTGACTTGGCGGACAGACTCTTCGCCTGTGATATACAGCACGGTGTGTTGGTTGGAGATGGCACCGCAGAGCTGCAGCAGCATGGTGGATTTGCCCACGCCCGGCTCACCACTCAGCAGCACGACGCCGCCCAGCACGATACCGCCGCCCAGCACGCGGTCAAGCTCGGAGATGCCGGTCAGAATGCGGCTCTTCTCCTCGGTGGTACTGATGTCAGCCAGCCGCTTTGCGGTCAGTGATGTGACGCCCTCCTGACGGACAGGGGCAGCCGCCTTGCCTCCGGTAAGACCGGCTTTAGGTGCCTCAGCGACCACATCCTCGTTCATGGTATTCCAGCTGCCACAGCTCGGGCAGCGGCCCATCCAGCGGGGGCTTGTCTCTCCGCAGTTGGAGCAGACATATACGGTTTTCAGTTTCGGTTCTTTCATTCTGGACTCTCCAATGTCGTGCTGTTTGCATTACTTTTATATACTTGTATTATCATACCACATCCGGCCCGGAGCCGCAAGAAAACCAGCCGCTTATCCGGCCTGCATCAGACGATTTGCGAGGCACACAAGCCCGGTGGCTGCGCCGCAGAGCGGGCAGAGGCAGACGGTCAGCACGGCAAACTGTCCTACCAGAAGCTGTGCCCCTGCGGTATGGGGAATGCCGCCCCCCTTCCCGCCTCTCCCGAAGGAAAAGGCGTGGATGCGGCTGCTGACCTGTAGGGCGGATGCACCGAAGAGGCAGAGTGCCCCAGCCGCCAGAGCCGTCGGCAGACTGGCAGTAAGCAGGAATAAAACAAGCTGCTTTCCGCCAAGGCCTGTCAGAAGCTGTGCCGAGAGCAGACCTGAGCCTGTCCCATATAGCATCGCAAATAAAAAGATGGGCAGAGGCCCTACGGCAGAAAGCCCCAGCAGAAGGAACACCGCCGCTGCGCCAAGAACGACAGCCAGTTCTGTCCCAAACAACCCCACGGCCTGCAGCGTGCTGGACGCCGCAAATGCACTGCGCCAGCAGCTCAGATAATAGGCCAGCGTCTCCATCTCTTCGGCATCACACAGCGCCTGCAGGATGCCCGCCATCAGCGTGCCGAAGAGATAAGCCGCCGCCAGCAGGATGCAGTCCCGGCTGGCTCGAAAGCGCTTCCGCCGGGGTATCTCCTTTTGCGGCGGCTCCGGCGTATGGCTGGTCTGATCTGCTTCTTTCATAGGGAGCGGCTCCCTCTCCGGCAATCGCGGCACAAGTGCATCTGCTTCTGTTTTTGTTTCCTGATAGACCCACATCGTGTCTTTACCCTCCTGATCTCGTTGTGTATGACCGCTGTAGCGTCTGGCCAGCATTCAGCGCCGCCTGTGCTCTGCACGCAGCATTCCGAAAATACCGCCCAGAACGCCCATCAACAGGACAAGCCCGGCCCGGACGAACTGCATCGTCCCCCACTCACTCTGGTACAGTGTGCCCAGAAGAAATAGCAGCCCCACAAAAAGTGCACCCTCTGCCGCTCCCCAGACAAGCCCTTTTCCTTTCTGCAAGAGCGCCATCAGCAGACCGCTGAGAAAGCTGCCGAGGCAGACTGCCGCAGTGGCAAGCGGTGCCGCCGCGTCCTGCGTCAAACCTTGTTGGACCATCAGCCAGCCGGATCCCGCCAGACCTCCGGCTGCTGCCGCACTGCCCAGCCCGAAAACCGCCAGCAGCCCCACCGCCGGAAATTTCTTTGTATCAGACATAAAAACGCGCCTCCCTGCACCTACTGTATGCAGGAAAGCGCGTTTAAAGCACGGATCCGGGAAATTATTATTTCTTGGGGGCGTTGTCCATGTTCAGCTTCTCGACGGAGCTGATAGCGTTCTTCGTGAAGCGGATCTTCACGCGGTCAGCACCGGTTTCCAGCACGAAGGTGTCGTCCTTGATGGCGACCACACGGCCGATGATGCCGCCGATGGTGGTGACCTGATCGCCGATCTCCAGAGAAGAGCGCATTGCTGCGTCCTTCTTCTCCTGCTTCTTCTGGGGACGATAGATCATGAAGTAGAGCATCACCAGCATCAGCGCCAAAGTAAAGAAGAGGCTGATGTAGCTTTCGGTCGTAGTCAGAAATTGCATGGGGCAAAATCTCCTCTCAAATTCATATGACCTTATTATACGCGCTTATCCGGCACGTTTCAAGGCCAAATCTCAAATTCGTGTGTCGAGCAGCTTGACATAGCGGTCGTGGAAGGCTGTAAAGGTGCCTGCATCCAGCTCATCGCGGATCCGCTCCATCAGATGATTGTAGAACCAGAGGTTGTGCATAACAGCCAGACGCATCCCCAGAAGCTCCTCTGCCTTGAACAGGTGGCGGATATAGGCACGGGAGTAGTTGCGGCAGGCCGGACATCCGCAGGCGGGGTCGATGGGGCGCTCATCCCGCTCGTACTTGGCGTTCTTGATATTGATGATGCCTCCCCATGTGTTCAGGTGGCCGTGGCGGGCGTTGCGGCTGGGCATGACGCAGTCAAAGAGGTCCACGCCCCGGGAGACAGCCTCGATGATGTTGCCGGGGGTGCCCACGCCCATCAGATAACGGATCTTGTCCTTGGGCATATACGGCTCGACTTCGCTGATCATTTCGTACATCACATCGGTAGGCTCACCCACTGCGAGGCCGCCAATGGCATAGCCATCGAGGTCAAGGTCAGCGATCTGCTTCATGTGCTCCACGCGCAGGTCGGCGAAGGTGCAGCCCTGATTGATGCCGAAGAGCAGCTGGTCGGGGTTGACCGAGATGCCCTCATGCTTCAGGCGGGCCATCTCGGCCTTGCAGCGCTTGAGCCAGCGGGTGGTGCGCTCACAGCTTGCCTTGGAGTAGTCGTGCTGGGCAGGGTTCTCCACACACTCATCAAAAGCCATTGCGATGGTAGAGCCGAGGTTTGCCTGGATCTGCATGCTCTCCTCCGGCCCCATGAAGATACGGTGACCGTCGAGGTGGGATGCGAAGGTCACCCCCTCCTCGGTGATCTTGCGCAGCTTGGCGAGGCTGAACACCTGAAATCCGCCGCTGTCGGTGAGGATGGGTCCGTTCCAGCGGGTGAACTTGTGGAGGCCGCCCATCTCAGCCACCAGCTTGTCGCCGGGACGCAGATGCAGATGGTAGGTGTTGCAAAGCATGACCTGTGCACCGATGTCCTTCAGGTCGTGAGCGGACAGACCGCCCTTGATCGCGCCAGCGGTCGCAACATTCTGGAATGCGGGCGTCTGCACCGTGCCGTGCACAGTCTTGAACTCACCCCGCCGGGCGTTGTGCTCCTGCTTGAGCAGCTTGTAGGTCGTCAAAGAAGGCATAATGTTTTTCCTTTCTGCGCACGGAAAACAGCCGTGCATCCTGTGCCGCGTGGTCAGGCGGCAGTGTTCAGAAATCGTCAGAGTGTTTATATACAGCAAAAAAGCCCCATGTGGGGGCTTTTTATTCGGTGTAGCGCCGCGTATCTATTTTAACAGATGCTTACCGATAATGCAACTGCTTTTTGGCTGGAATCAGTGCCCGTACGTAAAGCTCACCCCGGCAAAGTTATCTGCGGTCAAGACGTAGACTTTGTTGTCCTGCGCTCCATTGACAAGCAGCTTGGCCTCTTCCCAATTTAGGGTCCTTTTTGATTTGCATTTCGAAAAACTTCTCGGGAAATGGGGGTAATC
>NZ_DAWCVJ010000044.1:0-7488 GCF_052358865.1 Faecalibacterium sp. | reverse complement strand
GGGGTAATCAGCGCCCACATTCCCCTTGAAAAGCATTTTCGCAGACAAACAAAAATCCCCGAAAAGCTAGGCGAGAAGCCACTTTTCGGGGATTTTACTTTGGAGCTACTGATCCGATTCGAACGGACGACCTGCTCATTACGAGTGAGCTGCTCTACCGGCTGAGCCACAGTAGCACATTGCACTCATTGCAACGTGTAGTATTTTACCATAAAAGCCGGGAGCTGTCAATATTGATTCGCAACTTTATCGGACGATTTTTTCATATCTTCTCTGTCGCTTCCAACGGTACGGCTCAGCTCACAGACTGCAAAGCAGCATCCGGCAAAGATCAGTAGCGCACAGTCTGGCGGGAGGCGGCGCATCGTTATGACCTGCCCGCACAGGGTGCTGAATGTTTCCTTCGCCCGCTGAGGAAGCAGAAGGTAAAACAGCAGCAGAGAAAGCGGCAGATGGAGCAGCCGGGCGCGGTACAGTGGGCGGAGCGTCATTTCCGACGGGCAGATGGTACGCACCTGCATCAGAACAGAAAGTCCCTGTACGCTCAATGCCGCACAGCACAGCATACTTGCAAACCGACCGCTTTGGGCCGCCAGATCACAGCCAGAGCAGACTTCCAGCAGCATCGCACAGAAGACTCCCGCGCCGGAGGGCAGCACTTCCCCTGCTCCTGCGGCCAGCATCCGGAAGAACAGGACAAAGGCGCAGAGCTTTACATAAGTCTGTGCGGCCTGTGCAATGATGCTGTCCAGCCGGAGAACACGAGCCTCGGAGAGCTTGACTTCCGACCGCTTTGATGCGAGTGGAGGCCCCAGCCGTGCCAGAAGAGCGGCACACAGATAACCCGCCATCACCTGCGCAAGGAACAGCAAAACGCCCAGCTCTGCGCTGCCCAGCATCGATCGTCCTACCGTCAGTATCACAAAGGAAGGGCCGGAACAGACACAGGCCGGGAGGATGGCGTCTGCCTCTTGGGCTGTGAGCTGCCCGGAATGGACGGCCTCAGCCGCTGCGCTGGCCGCCGGGGCAAAGCCTCCCAGAAATCCAACGAGGAGCACCCTCCCTGCTGCCGGAGCACGCACCCCGATAAGCCGTTCCACAGGATAAAACGGCAAGCCCAGTACACCCGCTGCCGGGCACTGGATCAGCAGCGTGGATACGATGAGGAACGGAAACAGCGAGAGCAGCAGAGAACCGCCGCAAAGAGCCAGCCCCTCCCGCAAAGCCTGCGCACAACGCTCTGGTGCGGCAAAGGGCAGAAGCCCCGCTGCCAATGCCGCCAGAAAATATCCCATGCCCCGGATTTTCTCTTTCTGAATCATATGCGCACCCTCCATTTCCATATATATGTGGTAATTGGCAGCATTTTGCACGGCGGGAGGGAGCAGCGTGGGAAGAAAACGAAAGCAAAAATGCTCCCCGCGCGGCTGGTTTCGGCGGTTGTTCCGTCAGCCGCCCCAGAACTTCTACGGGCGGGCCTCGTTTTACCTGAGCGGAGGACGGATGGAGATCGAACAGTTCCGGCGCATCCGCTCCTATGAGGAAGGCAAGCTCTGCCTCGAGCTGGGCAGGGGCATCCTGACCGTTTACGGCGACGATTTGAAGATTGAAACGCTCTCTGCCCGGCGACTCACCCTTTGTGGGCAGATCCTTCGGACGGACTTCTCGAAAGAATAGGAGCTTTTATCATGGAACTGATCCAACACTGGGCAGGCATCTCCTTTTCCGCACAGAATGGCGATCCCGAAGGGCTGCTGACGGCCGCCGCAGCCGGAAGTCTTCCCCTTTCAGATGTCGTCCCCCGGCCCGGCGGATTTTCGGCCCGGTGCGCTGCATGGCATTACCGGAAGCTGGCTGCTCTGGCCCGCAAGCGGCGGGTGCGGCTGCGCATCCAGAAGCGCTGCGGTCTCTTTTTCCGTCTCCGCCCTCTGTTTCGGCGCCGAGGGCTTTGGGCAGGATGTCTTGTCTTTCTCCCGCTCCTGCTTTGGCTCCAAGGGTTTGTCTGGTTCATCGAGCCGGTGGGGCTGACGCCCGGCCAGCAGGCGCGCGCCGCCGTCGTCCTATGGGAGGCCGGGCTTTTCCCGGGAAATGTCGTCACACAGGACAAACTCACAGCCGGAGAATACGCTCTGCTCCAGAGCGGCGAGTTTTCTTGGGCAAGCCTCAACTTTACAAAAGGAAAGCTGGTGGCAGAAGCAGCGGTTGCAAAGCCTGTGCCCGACATTGCTGCCGGAACGCTCCACGGTCTCCGTGCCAAAGTGTCCGGCACTGTGGTAAGCACGAACCTTGTCAGCGGCACGATGCTGGTCGTCCCCGGGCAGGCAGTAGAAGCCGGTCAGGGCCTCATTGGGACTGCCCGCACCGAACGGGACGGAACGCTCATTTTTCAGCCTGCCGCAGGCATCGTCCGGGCGCAGTTCGAGTGGGAAGACGAGCAGGAAGCGGCTCTTACACTGCCCACTGAGCAGTTCACCGGCAGGCAGACCGTGCGCCGGACGCTGTTCTGGAATGGGCAGTCGATCACTCTGCCCTCCCTTCATCCTGTTCCCACCGCATCTGAGGCCAAGGCCGTCATCCGGCATGACCAGCCGGAAGCTTTTGGCGTCCCTTTTCCGTGTTTTATCGAAGAGACGAGCTATTATTATAAAGAAGCTGTCTATCTGGAGCGGACAGAGGACCAGGCTCTGGCCATCGCAAGGCTGCAAAGCAAACAAGCTTTACAGGCAAATTGGCCCGATTTTGAGCTTCTGGCCCGCAAAGAAGACGTTTCTGTCGAAGAAAGCACGCTCCACTACCGAGTCGTCTATACCATCGTGGCAAACATCTGCAAATAAAAATACCGCACTGCCCAGAGCACTTCCGCTCCGACAATGCGGTATGCCGTTCGCAGATCCTGCTTGTACATCAGAAATGCAAACTGCTCTATAATATGGATTTTTGAAGCATTTATTTCTCGTCCGGCGTCGTCTCTGCCAGAAGCTCGTTCAGGTCGAACTCATACTTGGTGTGGCAGAAATGACAGACCACCTCGCAGCGGGGGTCTTCGTCCCGGAGCTTTTCCAGCTCTTTGCGGCCAAGGCTGAGAAGCATATTCTTCGTGCGCTCCTCGCTGCAATCGCACTGATACTGCACCTCGCGGGTGTCAAGGACCTGCGGGTCGAAGCCTGCCATTGCAAGCTCCATCATATCCTGCGGGGTCTTCCCTGCGTGGAGCATCTCGGTGACAGAGGGCATGGCGGCGATATTCTGTTCCAGACGGGTGATCTCGGCATCGGTCGCACCCGGCAGGAGCTGCAGCAGATAGCCGCCCGCGCAGACAATGGACAGATCCTTGTCCACCAGAACGCCCAGCGCACAGACCGTGGGGATCTGCTCGCTGTAGGCATAATAGCTGGTGATGTCCTCGGCGATCTCGCCGGACACCAGCGGCACCTGACCGACGGTTGGCTCCTTCTGGAGCTTGTTGTCCCGGATGACCGTCAATACACCGTCTTTTCCGACGGCACCGCCGACATCCAGATGGCCGTTCTCCTTTGCGGGAAGCTCGACCAGCGGATGGTCGATGCAGCCCTTTACATTGCCGTGTGCGTCGGTGCAGGCGATGACGACACCCGCCGGGCCGCCGCCCGACACGCGCAGGGTGATGGAATCGCCGTCATCCTTGAGCATTGCGCCCATCAGAGACACTCCGGTGAGCAGACGCCCCAGAGCCGCGCTGCAGGTAGCGCTGGTAGTATGCAGCTTTTCCGCCTTGCGGACGATCTCGGTAGAGTCCACGCCACAGAACACGACGCCGCCGTTCTCAGAAATGCCGCGGATCAGATTCGACATATTATTTATCCTCCAATTGGGTATACTGTTTGACTGCACAGAAGAAGTAGCGCTCGCTCTCATCGGTCAGCGGGCCGAAGCTCTCACCGTCGCAGACGCTCTCCAGCACAAAGCCGTGCTTTTCCAGCGCAGTGCGAATGGTCTCGAGGTCGTAGGTGTACTCGTAGAACTGCTCGTGGAAGTGTTCCCCCGTCTCGCGGTAGTCGATGTCCACGCTGATCTCCACGCGGCGGTCGGCGGCGCTGTAGTGGTTGCGCCAGACGCAGGAAGCGTCCTCCTCCTCAAAGGTGAAGATGTTCTCCCCCAGCACGTTCTGATGCTTATAGGGCGTATTCATATCGAACAGGAGAACACCGCCCTTTTCCATAAAGAAACCGGCGTTGGCGATAGCCTTGTCCAGATCAGGGATATGATTAAAGGTGTCAAAGGTAGACACTGCCCCCCGGATGGTGCCGTAGAGGTCAAGCTTGAGCAGATCCTGCCGCAGCAGAAGCAGCCCGCCGGAAAGACCGAGCTGCTCGGCCTTGTCCCGGACGACGCAGAGCATCTCCTCTGACTGGTCGATACCGATCATATCATAGCCCGCCTGTGTGAGCATCAGGGTCAGTTCCCCTGTCCCACAGCCGAGGTCGGCGAGGATGCCGTCACGGATCCCGTGAGCATCCAGCTCCTTGTGGATATGGGCATAGAGCGCATCATAATCCGCTTCACCGTTGAACTCATCGTAGAAATAAGCAAATTCGTTGTAGGCCATTGGGTCACTCCGCGTCCTCTGCGTTTTCTTTGTACTCGGCTGCGATGGCAGCATCCAGCACTGCCTGCAGCTCCGGGATGCCATAGCCATTCTCGCCGCTGGTCAGCACGACCTTCTGGCAGCCATACGGCAGGCAGAGCGTTTCGAACTCCTCCTGCGTCTTGGCCAGCTGGCTCTTCTTGAGCTTGTCGGCCTTGGTCAGCGCCACGACGAAGGGGATGTTATGGTAATGCAGATAACGCAGCATCTGAAAATCGTCGGCGCTGGGGGCGTGGCGGCAGTCGATGAGCTGGACGAGCAGGGTGTGATGGCGCTGCGCCTCGAAGTAGCTGTTGATGAGGTCATCCCAGCGCTCACGATCCGCATTGCTCACCTTGGCATAGCCGTAGCCGGGCAGATCGACGAAATAGCAGTCGTCCACGGCGTAGAAGTTAATGGTCGCTGTCTTGCCCGGCGTGCTGGACACGCGGGCGAGGTTCTTACGGCTGCAAAGCTTGTTGATAAGGCTGGACTTGCCCACGTTGGAGCGGCCGGAGAAGCTCAGCTCCGGGCGGTCGCTCTCGGGCAGCTGGCTGGAGATGCCGTAGCTTGCAATGAAATCCGCTTTATTATAGTTCATAGCTGCGTTCCTTTCGTCTCAGCAGACCGCGCCCGTCTGCGGCTTTTCAGTCGGCTGCGGCAGGGCCGCAGCCTCAGCGGGCTTTCCCTTCTTGGTACGGGGATGGCCCGCCGATACTGTCTTGGGCTTGAGGAGTGCGGCGGCGAGCACCTGCGACAGATTGGACATGGGCAGGAACTCGATGTTCTTCTTGACCTCGTCGTCCACCTCGTACAGGTCGGACAGATTATCCTTCGGGATGAGGACGGTCTTCATCCCCTCGCGGTACGCCGCCATGCTCTTCTCTCGCAGACCGCCGATGGGCAGCACATTGCCGTGAAGGGTGATCTCGCCGGTCATGGCCACATCACCCCGCACCGGGATGCCGGACAGGCAGGAGATGAGAGCAGTGGTCAGAGTGACACCGGCCGAGGGGCCATCCTTAGGCACTGCGCCCTCAGGGGCATGGATGTGCAGGTCGCACTTCTTGAGGCGCTCCGGGTCGATGCCGTACTCAGCGGCATGGACCCGGGCGTAGGTGATGGCCAGCTGCGCGCTCTCCTTCATCACATCGCCCAGAGAGCCGGTAACGGTGATCTTACCGCTGCCGTTGTCGATGACCTGCACCTCGATGGGCAGAGTCTCGCCGCCGATGCTGGTCCATGCCAGACCATTGGCAATGCCGATGGCATTGGTGCGGTTCAGGAACTCGGGCTTGACCATCCGGGGACCGAGCAGCTTTTCGAGGCTGGTGCCGGTGACGGAGACATTCTCCGCCTCGCCGGATGCGATCTTCCGGGCGCACTTGCGCAGGACGCTGGTGATGGTGCGCTCCAGATTGCGGACACCGGCCTCGCGGGTATAGCCGTCGATGATGCCGTAGAGAGCGCTCTGGGAGAAGGCGACCTTGCCGGTCAGACCGCAGGCATCCAGCTGCTTGGGCACCAGATGCTTGCGGGCGATGTTGTACTTTTCTACCCGGGTGTAGCTGGGCAGCTCGATGACGTCCATGCGGTCGCGCAGCGGGCCGGGGATGGCGCTGAGGTCGTTGGCTGTGGTGATAAAGAGCACATGGCTCAAATCGAACGGCATATCAATGAAGTGGTCGTTGAAGGTGCTGTTCTGCTCGGGGTCGAGGGCTTCCAGCAGAGCGGCGGCCGGGTCGCCCCGGAAGTCACCGGCAAGCTTGTCGATCTCATCCAGCAGCATCAGCGGATTCGAGCTTTTTGCGGTGATCATCGCACTGATGATCTTGCCGGGCATCGCGCCGATGTAGGTGCGGCGGTGGCCGCGGATCTCAGCCTCATCCCGCACGCCGCCGAGGCTCAGGCGGACATACTTGCGGTTCAGGCTCTCGGCGATGGAGCGGGCGATGCTGGTCTTGCCGACGCCCGGGGGGCCGACGAGGCAGATGATCTGGCCTTTGACGTCCGGGGCCAGCTTACGGACGGCCAGCACTTCGAGGATGCGGTCCTTGACCTTCTTCAGGCCGTAGTGGTCACGGTCCAGCACCCGCTGGGCCTTGGCGATGTCCAGATCATCCTCCGTGAAGGTGTTCCATGGCAGGTCGAGGCAGGTATCCAGATAGGTGCGGATGACCGTCCCCTCCTGATTGCTGCTCTGCATCTTGGAGAGGCGGTCCACCTCTTTGAGGAGCTTCTTCTCCCGTTCCTCGTCCAGATGGAGAGCGGTGATCTTCCGGCGGTACTCCTCGGCTTCGGCGGTGGTGTCGTCGTCCTCGCCCAGCTCCTCGCTGATCATGTGGAGCTGCTCGTGGAGGTAGTAGTCGCGCTGGTTCTTGTCCATCGCTTCGTCCACCTTCTGGGCAATCTCTTTGTCGATCTCAAGCATCCGGCGCTCCCGGTGCATCTTCTCGATGAGCAGGCGTAGACGGCCCATCAGGGTGCCTTCGTCCAGAATGGCCTGCTTGTCCTCGAAGCGGAACAAGAGGTTGGCCGGGATGTACTCCGACAGGAAGGCAGGGTCGGTGCTGGTGGTGATAGCAAATACCACATCCTTGCCGATATGGGGATTCAACGCCAGAAGCTCGTCGAAGCTCTTTTTGACGTTCCGGACGAGGACATCTGCCTCCGGCATTTCCTCGGGCTTTGCCATCTTTACCGGAGCCGGACGGACCGTGGCCAGCAGGAAGCTGCCGTCGTCCTCCATCTCGGAGAGCTTGGCCCGGTACTTGCCTTCGACCAGAATGCGGACGAGGTCGTCCGACACCCGCATCACCTGCTTGCCCTCTGCCACGACGCCATAAGTATAGAGGTCGGCGGACTTGGGCTCTTCGACCTTCATC
>NZ_DAWCVJ010000043.1:0-21704 GCF_052358865.1 Faecalibacterium sp. | reverse complement strand
AGCATACAAAAACCTCCTTTGAATGGTGAAAAGAAATGGTAAAAACAGGGAACATCTGACTGTCCTGAATGTACCACATTTGCGGGGAAAAATCAAGAAAACCTGCGCGAATCGCCCTGTTTCCTGCGTGAATGGAGAAGATCCGTCCAAAAGAATGCCTTTTGGCGAAGAAGAAGCGCCACTTTTGCTTTTCCGGGGTAGACATGGTATACTGGGAAAGGAAAAACCCGCCGACTGGGCGGGAAAAAGGAGAATGGTATCATGAAAACGAAATTTGGCATCGTGGGCTGCGGCTTCCTCGGAAACATTGTGGCCGATGCATGGAAGAAGGGCCTGCTGGAGGACTACGAGCTGGTGGGCGTCACCAGCCGCACCTTCGCCTCGGCAGAGAAGACGGCGTCCGCCGTGGGCTGTGCGGCCTGCGCGGACGTGGACGCCCTGCTGGCGCTGGAGCCGGAGTACATCATGGAGGCAGCCTCGGTGGAGGCGGTGCGGGCCATGGCGGTGCCGGTGCTGCGCCGGGGCGTGAGCCTCGTGGTGCTGTCCATCGGCGCGTTCGCCGACCTCGCTTTCTACGAGGATGTCAAGCAGGCGGCCCGGGAGGGTGGGGCCAAGGTGCATCTGGCCAGCGGTGCCATCGGCGGCTTCGACGTATTGCAGACCGTCACCCTCATGGCTGAGGCCCAGAAGCTGGACGAAAAGGCCGGCATCGAGACCCACACCGGCGCGAAGGGCTTCCGCAACACTCCTGTCTGGGCCGACCACCTGCTGACCGACACCGAAAAGACCACCGTCTTCACCGGCAGTGCCAAGGAGGCCATCGCCACCTTCCCCCGTCGGGTGAACGTCGCCGTGGCCACCTCGCTGGCCACCACCGGCCCGGACGTCACCGGCGTGACCATGCACTCCGTCCCCGGCTGGGTGGGCGACGACCACTGCATCACCGCTGAGATCGAGGGCGTCAAGGCCGTGGTGGACATCTGCTCCTCCACCAGCGCCATCGCCGGGTGGAGCGCCGTGGCCCTGCTGCGCAACCTCGCCTCGCCGGTCTGCTTCTATTAAATAAGGAGGGAAAGCGCTATGTTCCAGAAACTGGTCGCCATCGAGCCGGTCAGCCTCATCCCCTCGGCGGAAGAGGCCCTGCATCAGTACGCTGGGGAGGTCGTGCTCTTCCGGGACGTCCCCGCCGACGCGGACGAGATCGTCCGCCGCATCGGGGACGCCGACGCGGTGCTCCTGAGCTATACCTCCCGCATGGGCCGGGACGTCATCGCCCGCTGCCCCAATCTGCGCTACATCGGGATGTGCTGCAGCCTCTACTCCGAGAAAAGCGCCAACGTGGACATCGCCTTTGCCCGGGAAAAGGGCATCCGGGTGCTGGGCATCCGGGACTACGGCGACCGGGGCGTGGTGGAATATGTCCTCCACGAGCTGACCGGCCTGCTCCACGGCTTCGGGATGCCGATGCTCCGGGACGAGCCGGTGGAGATCTTCGGCCTCCGGGTGGGCGTCGTGGGTCTGGGCGTCTCGGGCCGGATGATCGCCGACGCGCTGGCCTTCCTCGGCGCGGACATCTCTTATTACAGCCGCAGCCGCAAGCCGGACGCCGAGGCTGCGGGCATGAAGTACAAGCCTCTGGAAGCCCTTCTGCGGGACAGCGAGGTGGTCTTTACCTGCCTGAACAAGAACGTCCTGCTGCTGGGCAGGCCGGAGTTTGAGGCGCTGGGGGAGGGCAAGGTCCTCTTCAACACCTCCATCGGCCCCGGCTTCGACTCCGCCGCCCTCGAAGCGTGGCTGGACAAGCCCGGCACCCACTTCTTCTGCGACACCTACGCCGCCGCCGGCCCGGTGAGCGAGGGCTTCTTCGCCCGCCCCAACGTCCACAGCCCGGGCGTCTCGGCCGGACGCACCAAGCAGGCCTTCGTGCTGCTGAGCGAGAAGGTGCTGGCAAACCTGAAAAAGGCGCTGGACGGCTCAGAGGAAACGCTTCAGCGCCTCTAAGCGCTCCACCGTATCCGCATCTTCCAGCTCCTCGGCGCTCTGGGCGTACACGGCCCGGACGCAGCCGGGGTGCTGGCGGATGACTGCGCCGCCGCCCTTGCCCTCGGGCAGGGCGCGCAGGGCGTCGAAGTGACCGCTTCCGAACAGGACGGGACTCCCCAGCAGAGGCTCTGCGCCCCCGGCGCGCCAGCCCAGACGGAGGATGACCCGTTCTGTTTCTTTTTGCGCGCGGAAGCCGCGCACCATGGCCTCGAGGCTCTCCCGCCGCAGCAGCGGCTGGTCGCCGGGCAGGAAGATGCACCCCCCGAGGCCGGGGCACTCGCCCAGCAGCGCATCGAGACCGAGGCGGACGGTGTCGTTCCGGCCCGGCAGGCTGTGGAGGACGGTCTTTGCGCCCGCCGCCCGGGCGAGACGTGCCACCTCCGCCGACCGGGTGACGACCACCCGGGCCGCAAGGGCGGGGGAGGCCGTGACGGCCAGCGCCCGGGCGATGAGGGGCGCGCCGCCGAAGTCGGCCAGAAGCTTATCCGAGCCGAAGCGCACCGCCCGCCCCGACGCCATGATGACGCAGCCCACCGCCGCCTGCTTCGTCTGTTCCATCGTCCCGTCCTCCCCTGCATGGAAAAGTTGAATCGCTACAGTGGCATTATAGCGGATTTTGTGATAAAATAAAAGCAAAAGGCCAAAAAAGAGAGGAAACAGCAAAATGATGACCATTCGGGAATACAAAAAGGCCGAAAGTCTCGAGGAGGCGTGGCAGCTCAACCAGAAAAAGCAGAACCGTGTCCTCGGCGGCATGATCTGGCTCAAGATGGAGAACATCAATGTGGGCACTGCCATCGACCTGTCGGGCCTCGGCCTCGATACCATCGAGGAGACGGAGGAAGGCTTTGCCATCGGTGCGATGGTGACGCTGCGCCAGCTCGAGCTGCACGAGGGCCTCGCCGCCTACACCGAGGGCGCAGTGCGGGAGTCGGTGCGCCACATCGTGGGCGTCCAGCTGCGCAACCTCGCCACCGTGGGCGGCAGCCTTTACAGCCGCTTCGGCTTTTCGGACGTGCTGACCATCTTCCTTGCGCTGAACGCCTCGGTGGAGCTGTACAAGGGCGGCGTCGTGCCCCTTTCGGAGTATGCCCAGCGCCCCTATGACCGGGACATCCTCGTGCGGGTCCTCGTGCCGAAGGAGCACGCCCGCTTCTGCTACCAGTCGGTGCGCAACAGCCAGACCGATTTCCCGGTGCTGACCTGCGCCGCCGCCCGCCTCGCCGACGGCAGAATCCGCGCCGCCCTCGGCGCACGCCCGGGCAAGGCCGTGCTCTACACCGCCGCACCGCAGGCAGGGGAGACCGCCGAGGCCTTCGCCGCCCGCTTCGCCGCTGAGGTGAAAGCAGACATCAAGACCGAAAGCAACATCCGGGGCAGCGCCGCGTACCGCCGCCATCTGGCCGGCGTGCTGACCAAACGCGCCGTCTGCCGTCTGGAAGGCTGAGGAAGGGGAACACCATGCAGATCACACTTACCTTAAATAATAAGAAGCTCACCGCCGACGTTGCGCCTGACGCGCTGCTCATCGACTTTGTGCGCAGCCACGGCTGCCTGAGCGTCAAGCGGGGCTGCGAGACCTCCAACTGCGGCCTGTGCACCGTCTTTCTCGACGACAAGCCGGTGCTGTCCTGCTCTGTCCTCGCCGTCCGGGCCGACGGCCGCAGAGTGACCACCCTCGAGGGCCTGCAGGACGAAGCCGCCGAGTTCGGCGCCTTCATCGCCGATCAGGGTGCAGAGCAGTGCGGCTTCTGCAACCCGGGCTTCATCATGAACGCCCTCGCCCTCTTCCGGGAGAAGGAATATCCCACCGAGGAGGAGATCAAGGAATATCTCGCCGGAAACCTCTGCCGCTGCTCGGGCTATGAGGGCCAGCTGCGGGGCATCCAGAACTTCCTCGCATGGAAAAAAGCCAAGAAGGAGGCGGCAGAATGAATACGGTCAACAGACCCTTCCGCAAGAAGGACGCCATGCAGCTGGTGACGGGCCAGCCCGTCTATATGGACGACCTCGTCCCCGCCGACTGCCTCATCGTCAAGCTCCTGCGCTCCCCCCACGCCAACGCCATCGTGAAGAGCATCGACACCGCTGTGGCCAAGAAGGTGCCCGGCATCGAGGCCATCTTTACATGGGAGGATGTGCCGCAGGACGCCCGCCGCTACACGCAGGCAGGCCAGACCTACCCGGAGGCCAGCCCCTACGACCGCCTCCTCATCGACCGCCACGTCCGCTTCGTGGGCGACGTTGTGGCCATCGTGGCGGGCAAGGACGACAAATGCGTCGATAAGGCGCTGAAACTGATAAAAGTCACCTATGAGGTGCTGGAGCCAGTGCTGGACTATCACACCGCCAAGGACAACCCCATTCTCGTCCACCCCGAGGACAACTGGGAGAGCCTGTGCCCCGTGGGCGCGGACAACAAGCGCAACCTCTGCGCCCACGACGAGTGCAGCGACGGCGACATCGACGGGGTGCTGGCCGACTGTGACATCGTCATCGACCATGTCTACCACACCAAAGCCTGCCAGCAGGCCATGATGGAGACCTTCCGCACCTATTGCAGCATCGACCTCTATGGCCGTCTGAACGTCCTCAGCTCGACCCAGATCGTCTTCCACGCCCGCCGCATCATCGCCAACGCCCTCCACATCCCGAAGTCCATGGTGCGGGTGACCAAGCCCCGCATCGGCGGCGGCTTTGGCGCGAAGCAGACCGCTGTCTGTGAGGTCTACCCGGCGTTCGTGACGTGGAAGACCAAAAAGCCCTCCAAGCTCATCTTCACCCGGGAGGAGAGCCAGATCGCCTCCACCCCCCGCCACGAGATGGAGATCCACCTCCGCCTCGGCGCGGACAGGGACGGCACCATCCGCGGCCTCGACCTCTACACCCTCTCCAACACCGGCGCTTACGGCGAGCACGGCCCCACGACGGTGGGCCTTTCGGGACATAAATCCATCCCCCTCTACGGCAGGGCCGAGGCCTTCCGCTTTACCTATGACGTGGTGTACACCAACCATATGTCGGCGGGTGCCTACCGGGGCTATGGTGCGACGCAGGGCCTGTTTGCGGTGGAATCCGCCGTCAACGAGCTGGCCGCAAAGCTCCATATGGACCCCTTCAAGCTCCGGGAAATGAATATCGTGAAGGAGGGGCAGGTCATGCCCGCCTACTACGGCGCGGTGAACACCAGCTGCGCCCTCGACCGGTGCCTTGCGAAGGTCCACGAGATGATAAACTGGGACGAAAAGTACCCCCGCCGCGATATGGGCAACGGGAAGATCCGTGCCGTCGGCATGGGCATGGCGATGCAAGGCTCCGGCATCTCCGGCATGGACGTGGGCAGCGCCACCCTGAAGATCAACGATGAGGGCTTCTATACCCTCCTCATCGGCGCTGCCGATATGGGCACCGGCTGTGACACCACGCTGGCCCAGATCGCCGCCGAGGTGCTGGAATGCGGCATGGACGACATCACCGTCTACGGTGCCGACACCGACACCTCCCCCTACGACTCCGGCTCCTATGCGTCCAGCACTACCTACATCACCGGTAAGGCCGTCGAAAAGTGCGCCCTGAAGCTGCGCGGTCAGATCTGCAAGCTTGGCGCGCAGCTGCTGGGCTGTGGGGAGAGCGACGTGGAATTTGACGGTAAGACGGTGTTTGTCTCTGCCGACCCCGCCCGGAGCGTCCCGCTGGCCGACATTGCCACGGCCTCCATGTTCGGCCACGATGTGCCGCTGGAGGTCACGGAGACCCATATGTCGCCCCTGTCGCCTCCGCCCTATATGGTGGGCGCGGCTGAGGTAGAGGTGGACACCGAGACCGGCGAGGTGAAGCTGCTGGAGTTCGACGCCTGCGTGGACTGCGGCACCCCCATCAACCCGAACCTTACCCGGGTGCAGGCCGAGGGCGGTCTGCTGCAGGGCATCGGTATGACCCTCACCGAGAACATCACCTACGACCAGCGGGGCTGGCCCATGGAAAATTCGCTCATGCAGTACAAGATCCCCACCCGCGCCGACGTGGGCCATATCCGGGTCGAGTTCGAGAACAGCTATGAGCCGAACGGTCCCTTCGGCGCGAAATCCATCGGCGAGGTGGTCATCAACACCCCGCTGCCCGCCATCTCGGACGCCATCTACAACGCCATCGGCACCCGCTTCTACGAGCTGCCCATCACCCCCGAGAAGGTCGCCATGGCTGTGGCCGAACAAGCAGGCGAAGTCTGATGAACGGCCTCGAAGCGCTGCCCTTCCTGCGGGAGAAGGGCCATGTCGTCTCCCTCGTGGGGGGCGGCGGAAAGACAACGCTTCTTTACGGGATGGCCCGCCTCTGCGCCGCCGAGGGGCAGAGGGTGCTGGTCTCCACCACCACCCACATCCAGCGCCCCAGCGTGAATTATGCCCTCGATGAAGCCGTGCGGGATGCCCTCTGGCAGGCCGGGACCTATGCCGTGGCGGGTTCGCCCGCCGAAAACGGCAAGCTGACCCAGCCGCCCGGCCTGTCCGGATGGATGGCCGGGGCCGATACCGTCCTTCTCGAAGCCGACGGCGCGAAGCATCGCCCCTGCAAGGCCCCGGCGGCCCATGAGCCGGTGCTCCTGCCCGAAAGCGACATCGTGCTGGCCGTGGCCGGGCTGTCGGCTCTGGGCAGGCCCCTCGCGGAGGTCTGCTTCCGGCTGGATGCGGCCTGCGCCCTGCTGGGCGTGCCGCCCGAAGCCTCTCTGACGTCTGAGCGGCTGGCAAAGCTGCTGGCAAGCGGCGCAGGCGGGAGAAAGAATGTCGGCACCCGGGCATTTTATGTCATCCTCAATCAGGCCGACGACGCCCCGCGCCGCGCAGCGGGGGAGAGAACGCTGGCGATTCTGAAAGAAACCTACAATGCATCGGGATTTTTGACCCATTTTGAGGAAGGAGAGAGGGCCTGATGGCGCAGGAGGATAAAATCATCTTCTGCACGGGCGGCGGCTGTACCGCCAAGCTCGGCGCAGGAGTGCTGAGCCATATTCTGGAAAAACTGCCCCGGGGCGAGCCGGACCCGAACCTTCTGGTGGGCTATGACAGCCGGGACGACGCTGCCGTCTACCGCATCACCGACGAGATCGCGCTGGTGCAGACGGTGGACTTCTTTCCGCCCATGGTGGACGACCCCTACACCTTCGGGCAGATCGCAGCGGCGAACGCCCTCAGCGACGTCTACGCCATGGGCGGCGAGGTGAAGACCGCGCTGAACCTTGTCTGCTTCCCGGAGAGCATGGACCTGAACGTCCTCGGCGAGATCTTGCGCGGCGGCGCGGAAAAGGTGGCCGAAGCGGGGGGCATCCTCGCGGGAGGGCACTCCATCGCCGACACTGGCGTGAAGTACGGCCTGTCCGTCACCGGACTCGTAGACCCCCGCCGCCTTACCGCCAACGACACCGGAAAGCCCGGCGACAAGCTCATCCTGACCAAGGCGCTGGGCGTCGGCCTCATCTGCACCGCCAACCGGGTGGGCGAGGCCGCCCCCGGCGCGATGGACGCTGCGGTGGCCTCCATGACGACCCTGAACAAGTCCGCGGCGGAATGCAGCCGCCGGTACGCCGTCCACGCCGCCACCGATGTCACCGGGTTCAGCTTCCTCGGCCATCTCCACGAGATGATGGGCGGGCGGCTGTCCTGCCGGATCGACGCCAGTGCCGTGCCCGTCCTGCCCGGTGCGTGGCAGGCAGCGGACGACTGTCTTTTTACCGCCGCCGGTCAGCGAAACCGCAACCACACAGGCCCCTTCGTCCGGTTCGAGGGGGTGCCCTTCGCCATGGAGGAGATCCTTTTCGACCCTCAGACCTCGGGCGGCCTGCTGCTGGCGGTCGCGCCGGAGGACGCGGCTCCGCTCGAGACAGAGCTGAAGGGGGTCGGCCTGCCCGCAGCCATCGTGGGCGAGATCACAGAGAGACAGGACACCGAGATATTGGTGTCTTATCCGGAATATAGCAAACCAATTTTTTAATGCAACGGCAACAACATTGGTTTGCATATCGCAGATATGCTGTTACGGTTGCGCTAATTTCTAGCCTTGCGATAAAACGTACGATAGAGAGGAAAAATTATGCTGAGAGTGGATGCCAGAGGAGACGCCTGCCCACTGCCCGTGGTCAAGGCAAAGAAAGCCATTGCCGCGCTGGCTGGCGCAGGCGAGGTGGAGGTGCTGGTGGACAATGAGATCGCCGTCCAGAACCTGACGAAAATGGCCAAACAGAAGGGCTGCCAGTCCACCGCAGAGAAGCTGGGCGAGCGGGAGTACCGCGTCCTCCTCACGGTGGGCGAGCCGGTCGAGGCCGAGGCGGAAGCCCCGGTCTGCACCCCCGACGCCCGCACCGACACGGTAGTGGCCATCGCGTCCGACAAGATGGGAGAGGGTGCGGAGGAGCTGGGCAAGACCCTGCTGAAGGCCTTCGTTTTTTCGCTGACCCAGCAGGACAAGCTGCCCAAGACCATCCTCTTCTACAACGGCGGCGCTCACCTCACCTGTGCAGGCTCGCCCATGCTGGATGACCTCAAGGCACTGGAGGCCGAGGGCGTCGAGATCCTGACCTGCGGCACCTGCCTGAACTTCTACGGCCTGACCGAGCAGCTGGCCGTGGGCGGTGTGACGAATATGTACGTCATTGCAGAAAAAATGCTCACTGCCGGGAACGTGGTCAAGCCGTGATCTACCTTGATAACGCCGCCACTACCCTTCAGAAGCCGCCCTGCGTGGGGCAGGCTGTGCTGGATGCACTGGCCCATGGAGGAAACCCGGGCCGTGGTGCCCATGAGCCGACCCTTCACGCGGCCCGCCTCGTCTACCGTGCCCGGGAGGCACTGGCAACACTTCTCCATGCCGAAAGCCCCGACGGCATCGCCTTTGCGGCCAACGTGACGCAGGCGCTGAACACGGCGCTCTCCGGTCTTGTCCGCCCCGGCGACCACGTCATCACGACGGTCTGTGAGCACAACTCGGTGCTGCGCCCCCTCTACCGCCTGCGGGAGCAGGGGGCACAGGTCAGCTTCGTGGAGGTGGACGACGCCGGGCGGCTGCGCTACGACCAGTTCGAACGGCTTCTCCGCCCGAACACCCGCTTTGTGGCCGTGACCCACGCCTCGAACGTGACCGGAAACCTGACCGACCTTGCGTTCGTCTCCGCTTTTGCAAAAAAACACGGCCTTACGCTTATCGTGGACGCGGCCCAGACCGCAGGCGCGCGGCCCATCGACGTGCAGGCGCTGGGGGCGGATGTCCTCTGCTTCACCGGACACAAGGCACTGCTCGGCCCACAGGGCACGGGCGGATTGTACGTTCGGCCCGGCCTCGCCGTCCGTCCCCTTGTGGTGGGTGGCAGCGGCATCCATAGCTTCGATGAGGCCCACCCGTCCCAGATGCCCACGGCGCTGGAAGCGGGGACTCTGAACGTCCCCGGTCTCGCAGGCCTCGGGGCAGGGGTGGAGTGGCTTCTGTCGCAGGGCGTCGAGGCTTTGCACGAAAAGGAGCTGGCCCTGACTTACCTGTTCTATGAGCGGATCGTCCATGCCCCCGGCGTGAAGGTCTACGGCAGCTTCGCCGAGGCAGACCGTGCCCCCATCGTCTCGCTGAACTTTGGCGGAGAGGACGCTGCCCGCGCCGCCGACATCCTCTGGGAGGACTATAAGCTCTGCGTCCGGGCTGGGGCGCACTGTGCCCCCCTCATCCACAAGGCCCTCGGCACGGCGGAACAGGGGATGGTGCGGTTCAGCTTTTCCCATCAGAACACCGAGGCCGAGGTGCTCGAGGCCGCCGAGGCGGTCTGTCAGCTGGCCGAGGAACTGGCTGAGGAACTGTGATATGCGAAAAAAGAGACAATATATCGTGCTTTCCTTTGCTTCTACTGCCCGCGCGATGGGCTGGGAGAAGGAGTGCGCCGCCCGGGGCATCCCGGGGCGCATCATCCCGCTGCCCGGTGAGATCACGGCGGGCTGCGGCCTCGGCTGGCGGATGCTGCCGGAGGACTGGGAGGCTTGGAACCCCCGGCTGGACGGTGCAGGCTACGACGCCGCAACGCCGGTCATGCAATAAAACTCCATAAGGAGAAGTTCTATGTCGATTCGTGAGTTTGCACAAGCGCTGCGTACCACGCAGGGCCAGCATATTCTGGCATCTGTGCTGGAAGGCCCCGAGCAGGGGCAGCGGCTTTTGCTCTGTGAAGGTGTGCCGGTCTGGCCCCCGAAGCCCGAGGGTCTGCTGGCCCGGAATCTCCCGGCACTGGCCGGGTGCGGAGCCAGCGGCCTCCTGACGCTGGAGGGCGTGCGTGTCTTCGTGGAAAAGTTCGGCGGTGCACCCCGGCTTGTCCTCTGCGGCGGAGGCCATGTGGCCGAGAGCGTCGTCCGGCTGGCCGTCATGCTGGGCCTGCCTGTCACCGGGCTGGAGGAGCGCCCCGACTACGCCGACGCCCTCCGCCGTGCCGGGGCGGAAACGGTGCTCTGCGGCCCCTATGCGGAGAGCCTCGCTCGGGTGGAGGGCAGCGCGGAGACCTACTTTGTCGTAGCTACCCGTGCCCACGCCTTCGACGTGGAATGCCTCACGGAGATATGCAAAAAACGATCTGCCTACGTCGGTATGCTGGGCAGCAGGAGCCGCGCGGCCCTCGTCCGCCGTCAGCTCACCGAGGCCGGGGCCGACCCCGTGGGGGTCGAGGGGCTCCATGCCCCCATCGGCCTTGCCATCGGAGGCCAGACCGCGCAGGAGATCGCCCTGTCCATCCTTGCCGAGATCGTCCAAGTGAAAAACAGCCGTCAGCAGACCGAGGGCTTCCCGCCCGCCCTGTTGAACGCGCTGGACGCCTGCGCCGGGCAGGAGACGCCCCCCGTCCTCGTGACCATCGTTTCCCGCCACGGCTCGACCCCCCGGGAGGTGGGCGCAAAGATGCTGATGCTGCCGGACGGGAAGTGCGTCGGCAGCGTGGGCGGCGGCATCATGGAGTACCGCATCCAACAGCTTGCATCAAAAATGCAGGCAGGCGAGGCCGCACCCTGTCAGCTGGCGGAGTATTCGGCCAGCGCACAGGAGGACGACGCGGCGCTTGCAGCCTGCGGCGGTTCCATGAAGGTATTTTTGCAGCTGCTCAAGGAGGAAAAGAGCGATGAAGCGTGATGAAGTCATCCTTGTGCGGGGCGGCGGCGACCTTGCCACCGGCACCATCCACCGGCTGTGGTCGGCGGGGCTGAAGGTGCTCGTGCTGGAAGCGGAACAGCCCGCCGCCATCCGCCGTCAGGTCTCGGTAAGCGAGGCCGTCTATCAGGGCGAGGCGGTCGTAGAAGGGATGCGCGCCACCCTCGTGCAGACGCTGGACGAGGCCGTGGTCGTCTGGTGCCGCGGCGATGTGCCGGTGATGGTGGACCCGAAGGGAGCGCTGATCCCGCAGGTGCGGCCCGCCGTTGTCGTGGACGCCATCCTTGCGAAGAGAAATCTCGGCACGACGCGGGATATGGCCCCGCTGACCATCGCCCTCGGCCCGGGCTTCACTGCGGGGGAGGACGTTGATTTCGTGGTGGAGACCAAGCGCGGCCATCGGCTGGGACGCATCATCCGGGAGGGCATCGCCGTCCCGAACACCGGCGTCCCCGGCGTCATCGGCGGCTACAGCGCAGAGCGGGTCGTCCGCGCAGCGCGGGAAGGCATCTTCCATGAGCTGCGCGCCATCGGCGATGTTGTGGAGCCGGGCGACGTCATCGCCGAGATCGAGGCCTTTGACGGCACCCGCACCCCGGTCACGACCTGCATCGGGGGCATCCTGCGGGGTCTGCTGCGGGACGGTCATCCCGTCACGATGGGCTTCAAGGTGGCCGACGTGGACCCTCGCCGCGAGGAGCTGGAAAACTGCTTCCTCATCTCGGACAAAGCCCGCTGCATCGCCGGAAGTGTGCTGGAGCTGGTGGCAGAACAACTGTGGAAATAAGCAAAACAGGCTCTCCTGAAAGGAGAGCCTGTTTTGCTATCTGTGTATCAAATATCCATCCCGTGATCTGCAAGGCACTGCCGGAATGCCCCCTGCGTAGACCGGAACACGATGCCGTGTTCTTGCAGCTTTTGCCCGTCCATCACGAGGTTTCGGACAAAGTCCGTTTCTTCGATGCGCACATCCACTTGGAGCAGGTGTGCGAAATACAGCGCAGTATCGACCATATCCTTGTCGTTCCCGCTGCCGAAGTTGTAGACGCCGCCGGGCAGTGCCATCGCGGGGAGAAGGTTTGCGATGACCTCCCGCACATAGCCCACGCCCCGGTGGTCGCGGCGGGAAAAGTGCAGCGCTTCGCCGGTCTTCGCGGCCTGCAGAAGGTTCAGCGGCAGATTGCCCCGGATGGGCAGCCGACCGCCCGGGAGATCATACATCCACGGTAAGCGGAGCGCCACAGCGTGCGGGCAGCAGGCCATCACCCGCGCCTCGGACTCGAGCTTATGCCGACCGTAGACATTGGCGGGGGAGAGGGGCAGCGCTTCGGCCAGAGGCCCGGGCTGCTGCACCCCTGCGTAGACCTGATCGGAGCTGAAGGAGAGCAGCTTTGCGCCGGTCTCCGCTGCCGCCGCTGCCACCCACTCGGGCAGCAGGACATTGGCCCGGAAGGACTCCTCCGGATGCTGCTGGCAGACCTGCGTGTTGGAGAGGGCTGCGGTGTGGACGATGACGTCCGGGCGCTCTGCGGTGATGAAGCGGCGCACGGCGGTCTCGTCGGCGGTGCGCAGAAAATCGGGCGGAAAGGCGGAAAGCTCGAACCGGCCGCGCCACATCTCCAGAACGCGCGCGCCTACGAAGCCGCCTGCGCCGGTCACGAGGATCTTTTTCATCGAACCGTCACCTCACCGGACAAGGAACAGTTCCAGAACAAAGACGACGGCACAGCAGGCCACCGACACCTGAAACAGGCTGGCCCCGTACCATGCCGCAGCGATGCCCACCACCAGCGCTGCCGCACCGGCCACCGGGCTTTGGGTGGCGTTGACGATGGCCGGGAAGGTCATGACCGCCAGCGTGACGTAGGGGACATAGTAGAGGAAGGACTGGATGAACTGGTTCCGGATGGGCTTGCGGATGAGGGTCAGGGGCAGGATGCGGATGGTGTAGGACACCGCGAACATCACCGCGATGTAAAGCCAGTTGCTGCGGATCATTGTTCAGCCTCCTCACTCTGGGTCTTGATGGGGAACAGCAGCGCTCCGGCACAGGAGATCGCCACCGTCAGAAGGATGGTGCGGGTGCCGTCCGAAAGGGCGGAGATGCCCGGCAGGTAGGTGCAGACGAAGCTCAGCGCGAAGCTGAGGACCACCAGCCCGGCGACGACCTTATCCTTCCGGGCCGGAGGGATGATGATGGCGAGGAACATCCCGTAGAGCGCCACGCTGAGGGCGCTGACGGCCCGCAGAGGCAGCAGATTGCCCGCGATGATGCCCAGCGCCGTGCCCGAGGCCCACGCCGGGGCGGCCAGCGCGATGGCGCCGTAGGTGTAGAAGGGGTTCAGGTAGCCGGGCCGGGCGATGGTGATGCCGAACAGCTCATCGGTGACGTCGTAGCCGATGATGAGGCGGTGGAAGAAGGGGGTGCCCGGGGCGAACCGCTGGGCCAGCGCACAGCTCATCAGCAGATAGCGGGCGTTGGCGATGAGGGTGATGATGGCCACTTCCAGATAGGTCGCACCGCTGGCGATGAGGGCGAAGGCGGCGTACTCGCCGGCCGAAGCGTTGTTGAGCAGGCTGGCCACGAAGCCCTGCAGGGGCGTGAAGCCCGCCGTCCGGGCCGCGATGCCCAGCGAGAAGGACACCGCAAAATATCCCAGCGCAATGGGCACACCGTCCCGCATCCCCTCGCAGAACACCTTGCGGCTGAATGCGTAGGGCTTGGAGGGCTGTGCGGAGCGGAGGGTCTGTCTCGACGACTCATGCGTTGTTTCCATGAGAAAAGCTCCTTTCCAATTTCAAACACAACGCTTATTATAGCATAGTTTGCCGGAAAATGACATTCGATTCCACTGAAACGAAAAAGCCGCAGCTTTCACCCCCGAAAGCTGCGGCTTTTTCAAGACAGACGGCTCAGTGGAACAGCTTGTTGTCGATCCAGATGCAGACACAGGCGCCCACGACCGAGATGACGAAGGAGCTGAAGCTGCCGGTGGCGTAGATGTGGAACATCCCGAACAGAAACTCGCCGACAAAGCTGCCCAGAACGCCCAGAACGACATTGCGCAGGAACGAAGTCTGCGTGTCCATAAAGCGGCTGGCAAGATAACCGGCCAGTGCGCCGACCAGAATGCCGGTCAGCAGGGAAAAGAAGAGGCCGATGATCGAAAAAAGCCCCATCAGGCAGCCGAACAGGGCGACCATAACGGCGAGGATAAGTAAGATCGTCAGAGTGAACATAAGCAAAACCTCCTTGCTTTATCCAATGGATGCCGCTTCTTCCCGCGCATAGCGGCAGATGTCAGAGAGACAGCACTTTTCGCATTCGGGCTTCCGGGCGTTGCAGACGGCGCGGCCATGCATCACGAAGCGGTGGCACAGGTCGCTGCCCTCCTCGGGCGGGATGATCTTCCACAGGGCCATCTCCACCTTCTGCGGCTCCTTGATGCCATCCACGAGGCCGATCTTGTTGCACAGCCGGATGCAGTGGGTGTCGGTGACGATGGCGGGCTTGCCGAACACATCGCCCATGATGAGGTTGGCGCTCTTGCGGCCCACGCCGGGCAGAGCCAGCAGCTCGTCGAAGGTGGTGGGCACCTTGCAGCCGTAGTCGTCCCGGAGCCTGCGCATACAGGCCGAGATGTCCCGGGCCTTGCTGCGGCCCAGACCGCAGGGCTTGACGATGGCCTCGATGTCCTCCGGCTCGGCTTCGGCCAGCGCGGCCACCGACGGATATTTTTCAAACAGGTCCTGCACCACCACGTTCACCCGGGCATCGGTGCACTGGGCCGCCAGCCGGACGCTTACCAGAAGCTGCCACGCATGGTCGTAGTCCAGCGTACAGCCTGCGTCGGGGTATTCGGCCTTGAGCCGCCGGATGACCTCCAGCGCCAGTTCCTTCTTGGCCGTCAGGTCTTCGGCGGCAGCGGTCTTTCCGCGCATACGCTCTCCCTCGATTCTTGACTGGAATGGTACAAGCATATCACGTTTTGCGAAATTTGTAAATCCTTTGCGGATTATCTGAGAATCATTTTTATTATTTCTCTTGCCCCGGCGTGTAAAATGCGCTATACTAGAAAAAAGAACGAACCGCATCCTATGCTTGGAGGGAAGACCCATGAACGAACCGCTGGCGCAGCGTCTGCGCCCCAAAACGCTGGCCGATGTCTGCGGCCAGCAGCATCTTCTGGCCGAGGGGCAGGTGTTCCGCCGCACCATCGAGAGCGGCCGCATCCCCAACATGATCTTCTACGGCCCTTCCGGCACGGGCAAGACCACCGTGGCCCGCATCATCGCTGAGAACAGCGGGATGACCCTCCATAAGCTCAACGGCACCTCCTGCGGCACCGGCGACATCAAGGCCGTGCTGAAGGACATCGGCACACTGGCCGGGGCGGGGGGCATCCTGCTCTACCTCGACGAGATACAGTACCTCAACAAAAAGCAGCAGCAGAGCCTCTTGGAGTGCATCGAGGACGGCTCTGTCACCCTCATCGCCTCCACGACGGAGAACCCCTACTTTTACATCTATAATGCGCTGCTGTCCCGCTGCACCGTGTTCGAGTTCAAGTCCCTCTCTGCCGCCGATGTGGAGCGGGGCATCCGCAACGCTCTGAAAAAGCTCTCGGCGTCCGAGCCGCAGCCCGTGACGATGGACGAGGACGCCTGTGCCTACCTTGCCGAGAGCGCGGGGGGCGATCTGCGCAAGGCGCTGGGATGCCTCGATTTCGTGGTGACGGCGGCCCCTGTGGATGAGGGAGGCAAGCACGTCACCCTCGGGATGGTGCAGCAGGTCACCCGCCGCACCGCCATGCGGTACGACCGGGACGGCGACGACCACTACGACATCGTCTCAGCCTACCAGAAGTCCATGCGAGGCTCTGACCCCAACGCCGCCCTCCACTATCTGGCCCGTCTGCTGGAAGCAGGCGACCTGCCCTCGGCCTGCCGACGCCTCATGGTCTGCGCCTGTGAGGATGTGGGCCTCGCATACCCGCAGATCATCCCCATCGTCAAGGCGGCGGTGGACGCCGCCAACATGGTGGGCCTGCCCGAAGCCCGTCTCCCGCTGGCGGATGCCGTCATCCTCGTGGCCACCAGCCCCAAGTCCAACAGCGCCTACGACGCCATCAACGCCGCCATCGCCGACGTGCAGGCGGGCCGCACCGGCCCCATCCCGCGCCAGCTCCAGAACAAGCACTTCGACGGCGAGGATGCGGCAGTCAAGGGCCAGAACTACAAGTACGCCCACGATTTTGAGAACCACTGGGTCGAGCAGCAGTATCTGCCGGATGTGCTCAAGGATGTAAAATACTATACGTTCGGAGACAACCGCACCGAACAGGCTGCCCGGGCCTACTGGGCAAAGATCAAGGGGGAGGACAAGCTCTGACCCCGGCCTTGATCCGGCCCCAAAACGATAAGAAAGAGGAGAAAGACCATGCGTTATTCCAAGCAGCGCGAGCTGGTATTGCAGAAGGTGGAGCAGCTGTGCGACCACCCCACCGCAGAAGAGATTTTTGACCTTGCGGCCAGGGAGTGCCCCGGCCTGAGCCTCGGCACCGTCTACCGCAACCTCAACAGCCTCGTGGAAGCGGGCCGCGTCCGCCGCGTCTCCATCCCGGGCAAGGCCGACCGCTTCGACCACACGCTGTGCTGGCACAGCCACCTCTACTGCAACTGCTGCGGCGGTGTCGTGGACGCCGACGTGGACGAAAAGCAGGTGATGAAGCTGGTGCGCCACCAGAAGGGCGTCGTGGAGGATTGCGCTGTGGTGCTGTTCGGCCTGTGCGAGGCCTGCGCCGCCAAGCAGGCACAGTAAAAATAAGCTCTTGCCCTCCAAGGCCAAAAAGGGTATACTATAAGGAGCTTTTTATAGTATAACGATGTCTGCCGCCGGTGCGCGGCGGCAGAGAAGGATGGTTCCATTGGAGTACATAGCATTTGAACATAACAACGCGGCGGCTGAGCTGGTCAAGCTGGCCTACGACACCCCGCCGCTGGCCTTCGTCCACAGCTACGGCTGTCAGCAGAACGTCAACGACGGCGAGCGCATCAAGGGCGTGCTGATGGACATCGGCTACGGCCTGTGCGACAAGCCCGAGGATGCCGACCTCATCCTCTTCAACACCTGTGCCGTCCGTGAGCACGCCGAGCAGCGCGTTTTCGGCAATGTGGGCGCCCTCAAGGGCCTGAAGGAGAAAAAGCGCGGCCTCATCATCGGACTCTGCGGCTGCATGGCCAACCAGAAGCACGTCGTGGAGAAGCTGCGCCAGAGCTACCCCTACGTTGACCTCGTCTTCGGCGTGGACGGCATCGATACCCTGCCCCAGCTCATCGCCCAGAAGCTGCAAAAGCACAAGCGGGTGCTGATGGAGCCGGCCCAGCGCCCCGTCATCGTGGAGAATATCCCCATCCGCCGCGAGAGCGAGTTCCGCGCATGGCTGCCCATCATGTACGGTTGTGACAACTTCTGCACCTACTGCATCGTGCCCTACGTCCGCGGCCGCGAAAAGAGCCGGAAGCCCGGCGACATCCTCGCCGAGTTCAAGGGCCTCGTAGAGGCAGGCTACAAGGAGATCACCCTGCTGGGCCAGAACGTCAACAGCTACGGCAAGGGCCTTGAAGAGCAGGTGGATTTTTCCGACCTGCTGAACCTGCTCTGCACCGTCCCGGGGGACTATCACATCCGCTTTATGACCAGCCACCCGAAGGATGCCAGCCTCAAGCTCATCGACACCATCGCGGCGCAGCCGAAGATCTGCAAGCACCTGCACCTGCCGGTGCAGTGCGGCTCGGACCGGCTGCTGATCCAGATGAACCGCCACTATACCGTGGAGCACTATCTGGAGCTGATCGAGTACGCCCGGAAGAAGATCCCCGGCATCACCTTCTCCAGCGACATCATCGTGGGTTTCCCCGGTGAGACGGAGGAGGACTTCCAGAAGACCCTCGAGCTGGTGCAGAAGGTGGGCTATATGCAGCTGTTCACCTTCATCTACTCCAAGCGCACCGGCACCAAGGCCGCCGACCTGCCCGACCCCACCCCCCGCAAGGAGAAGACCGACCGGATGGCCCGCCTGCTGAAGCTGCAGGACGACATTGCGATGGCCCTCGTCAAGGCGCAGGTGGGCCAGACCGTCCGCGTCCTCGTGGAGGGCTATGGCCGGAACGAAGGCACCCTCTCGGGCCGTCTCGACAACAACCTCACCGTCGAGTTCAAGGCCGACCCGGCCCTCATGGGCAGCTATGCGATGGTGCATCTCACGGATGCCCGCGCCACCGTCCTGCTGGGCGAGCTGACCGAATAACGATATTCTGGATATACTATCCTAAGGTGTATCTGAAAACAAAGAAAATGACGAATATTTCGCAAGCACAAGCGGGATTTAAGGCAAATAGCCGCAGGAATCCTTTGTGGATTTCAAGGCTGTTTAACGCAAAATCCAGCTGTGCTTGTAGAAATAGACTAAATTTTCGACTTTTCAGATACACCCTAATAGAATATAGAACACAGGAAAAAAGGAGACTATTACAATGGATTGCATCGACCTCTTCAAGCGTGCCGCGATGGCACTTCAGACCGACCCCCGCTATCTGGCCATGGATCAGGCCCGCAAGATGAACGATAAGGACGAGGAGCTGCAGAACCTCATCGGCGAGTTCAATCTGGCCCGGATGGACCTGAACAACGAGATCGGCAAGACCGAGCGCAGCGATGCACGCATCGCCGAGCTGAACGAGAAGGTGAACGACCTCTACGGCAAGATCATGGCCGACGAGGGCATGGTGGCCTACAACGAGGCCAAGCGTGACTGCGAGAACCTCGTGAACTATATCGACGCCATCATCAACACCGCCATGAACGGCGGCGACCCCATGACTGTGCAGGAGCCTTCCGCTTCCTGCACCGGCAGCTGCTCCACCTGCGGCGGCTGCCACTAAAGGCATCCCCATCCAAGGCTTACAAAACGCGGCTGTGCAATGCAGGGCCGCGTTTTGCTTGCAAAAGACGGTTTTGGATGCCAAACCCACACCCACGCGACAACAAGGGGAGGAAGGTGAACGGTCATGGCAGAGCTTTCGCCCATGATGCAGCAATATCTTGAGATAAAAAAACAACATAAGGACGAGATCCTTTTCTATCGCATCGGCGATTTCTACGAGATGTTCTTCGACGATGCGCTCACGGCCTCGCGGGAGCTGGACCTGACCCTTACGGGCAAGCAGTGCGGCCTCGAGGAACGTGCGCCCATGTGCGGCGTGCCCTTCCATAGCTACGAGGGCTATGTGGCCCGCCTCATCGCAAAGGGCTATAAGGTCGCCATCTGCGAGCAGGTGGAAGACCCTGCCAAGGCCAAGGGCCTCGTCAAGCGGGACATCATCCGGGTGGTCACGCCGGGCACTGTCATCGAGAGCAGTATGCTTCAGGATGACAAGAACAACTACATCGCCAGCATCTTCCTGAAGGGCGGTGCGGCGGGCCTCTGCTTTGCTGACATCTCCACCGGCACGGCCCACATCACCGAGCTGAAGCGGGAAAAGATCGCCCCGGCGGTCATCGCAGAGCTTTGCCGCTACCACCCCAGCGAGGTGCTGATGAACCCGGGTCTGCTGGACTGCCGGGAGATCACCGCCTACCTCAAAAAGAACATGAACTGCGCCGTCGAGCTGGTGGAGGAGGAACGGTATGCCCCGGGCCTCGTCTCCATCGCCCTCGAGAACCAGTTTGGCCGCGACTGGCCTGCCAAGACCGGTATGGCCGAGGACGGTCTCGTCCGCTTTGCGATGGCGGCGCTGCTGGAATATCTCCACGATACCCAGATCAAGGGCGTCGAGCGGCTCAAGACGGTCATCACCTACAACGAGGCTCAGTTCATGAGCCTGTCGCCGGTCACACGGGCCAACCTTGAGCTGACTGAGACGCTGCGGGGCCGCGAAAAGCGGGGGACGCTGCTCTGGGTACTGGACAAGACCAGCACTGCCATGGGCAAGCGGATGCTGCGCAGCTGGATCGAGCAGCCGCTGGTGTCCAGCGCTGCCATCAACCGCCGCCTCAGCGCGGTAGAGAGCCTCGTGAACCAGACCATGCAGCGGGGCGACCTCATCGAGCAGCTCCACTACATCGCCGACCTCGAGCGCCTCATGACCCGTGCGGTCTATGGTTCGGCCACGCCCAAGGAGATCTACACGATGGCCCAAACCTGTGAGCGCCTGCCTGACCTGCGGGCGCAGGCCGAGAGCTGCGGCTGCCCTGAGCTGACCGCCCTTGCAGGCCAGATCGATCTGCTGGACGACGTCAAAACGGCCATCCTCGCAGCCATCGACCCGGATGCCCCCTCCACCCTGAAGGACGGCGGCGTCATCGCCAAGGGCTACCACTCTGAGGTGGATGAGCTGCGCTCCATCCGCGACAACACCAAGGGCGTCCTCGCCCAGCTGGAGACGCGCCTGCGGCAGGAGACGGGCATCCCCAAGCTGAAGATCGGTTACAACCACGTCTTCGGTTACTTCATCGAGGTCAGCAACTCCTATAAGCAGATGGTCCCCGAGACCTACATCCGCAAACAGACCCTCACCTCCGGCGAGCGCTACATCACGCAGGAGCTGAAGGAGCTGGAAAACAAGATCCTCGGCGCACACGAGCGCCTTATCGCACTGGAGCACCGGCTCTTTGCTGAGCTGCTGGAAAAGATCGGCGGTCAGCTCGACCGCATCCAGCGGACGGCCAACGCCGTGGCCGAGCTGGATGTGCTGGCGGCGCTGGCGCAGGTGGCGGCAGAGAACAACTACTGCCGCCCCGTGGTGGACGACAGCGACGAGCTGACCATCACCGAGGGCCGCCACCCGGTGGTGGAGCAGATGCTGAAGGGGAGCCTCTTCGTGCCCAACGATACGAAGCTCAACTGCACCACCGACCGCTGCCTCATCATCACCGGCCCGAATATGGCAGGCAAATCGACGTATATGCGTCAGAACGCGCTGATCGCGCTGATGGCCCAGATCGGCTCCTTCGTCCCGGCGTCCAGCTGTCATGTGGGTGTCGTGGATGCCATCTTCACCCGCATCGGCGCATCGGACGACCTCGCCGCCGGACAGTCCACCTTCATGGTGGAGATGACTGAGGTGGCCGAAATCCTGAAAAACGCCACCCCCAAGAGCCTCGTCGTGCTGGACGAGATCGGCCGCGGCACCTCCACCTTCGACGGCATGAGCATCGCCCGCGCCGTGGTGGAGCACATCTCCGACCCGGCCAAGGGCCTCGGCTGCAAGACTCTTTTCGCCACCCACTACCACGAGCTGACCGATTTGGAAGGGTCCATCGAGGGGGTCAAGAACTACAACATCGCCGTCAAAAAGCGGGGAGAGGACATCACCTTCCTCCGCCGCATCGTCCGCGGCCCTGCCGACGACAGCTACGGCATCGAGGTGGCGAAGCTGGCCGGGCTGCCCGGCACTGTGACCCGCCGCGCCCACGAGGTGCTGCGTGCATTGGAGGCTTC
>NZ_DAWCVJ010000042.1:0-21926 GCF_052358865.1 Faecalibacterium sp. | reverse complement strand
CTAGTGAGTAGAGGCGTACTTTTAAGGCAGAAATTTTCTCCAACACCCCCCATTTTAGGCCACTTTTTCTGTTAATAGTAGAAGCGCCTCTTTGAAAGCCGGTCATTTGTGACCTTTTTGTTAATTCTCAAAAAGATGGTTGTCTTTGGGCTGTTTTCGTTGCCTACCTATTGAGAGGATTTTTTCAAAAGCGGAGATTTGGTCTCAAGAATTACAATTCAATTACAAGTTTCTCACCAATGCTACGAAACAGGCGTTCTCGATGCCTACCAAGTGTAGGGCATCTTTTTCAAGACCATTCTCGGACTATTATGACGTTTTGTTTACAAAATTGCTTGCAATGCTACGAAATGGCCTTTTTCATCGGCTACCAAGTAGAAGGATGTTTTTCGTCCGTCAAAGTCCAGAAATCTTCCATATGTTCCTTGACAAGTGAATAGTTCAATCGTCCGGTACTTCACAAAAGGTACTTCTGTAACTCGCAGCCCGGTCATAACGAAGACGGGGTGGCTGAAATGCCAATGGTGCGGTGCAAGCCCGCCGCCGGACGATTCCCCACTCCTAGGGAAGTCGAGGACCAATATGGGAGACCTTAACTTATTAACGCAGTTGAGCACTTGTTTCGTGCTTTTCTGCGACTGGAGAATTGGAACCCTCCAATTCTCGTTACATACTCTTTGTTCCTGATTTCTGCTTCAGCTGGAGGTGATCAACATTTCAGAATATCTTACCACGCAAACTCCGCTGCCGCCGTTTCTCCCATACCCATGCTTCCTTTTGGAACTTGACCTGAGTCAGACTGCAAAAATGACTTATGTGTTGCTACTCGACCGTGCCACACTCTCGCAGAAAAATCTCTGGATAGATGAACGTGGATTCGTGTTTGTCATTTTTACGATTTGCTCTTTGGCTGAGCAGCTAGGGCGCAGCACTGTCAGTGTTTCCAGTGCGCTTAAGGAATTGGACGCTGCGGGATTGATTGAGCGCAGACGAACGCGGTTTTCTTCGCCCAATCACATCTTTGTGAAAATTCCAAATGTTGAATAGTTCTGCGTTTTTCACGATTCAAGAACCGCCAAAATCACGATTCTGTGATGCAGATTCTTAATGGCATCTGCAAAAGATATTTTTCCTATGCAGTATAGCAGCCTTTAAGACTGTATCGAAGAAAACTTTCACCTAACCAACGTAATAAAACAAAAAGAGAAAAACGAATAGAATCCATCCATTCCTTTCCGTATTTGCACCACATGAATGAGGAGGTCTGCCCTTGAACAAAGAAAAATCTGAGAAGAAGCCCACCACACGCAAACGTGCGCCGAGAAGTCCGAAGTCCGTGCGCCTGATCGTGGAACGCCATTATATCGGCAATGTGCCGATGAATACGCTTTTTCAGCGGCTTGTGGAAGAAGAAATTCGTAAAACTGCCGAATCGTATCTCGCCGCTGGCTAATTGGACGTTTTACTGCGGAAAAGGGCTTGCATCGTCACGCAGCATCCGCTACAATGTGATTGATGAGGTCTCTTTTCCATTATGGAGGTACACATGGAAAAGGACAAAAAAGTAACTGCTTTATACTGCCGACTGTCAAAAGATGACGGTTCAAACAGCGAAAGCCTGAGCATCCGCACTCAAAAGTCAATGCTTATGGAGTATGCCACACGCAACGGTTTCGGGAATTGCCAGTACTATGTTGATGATGGTTACAGCGGTACGAACTCTGACCGCCCTGCCTTTCAGGAACTTCTGGATGATATCCGGGAAGGAAAGGTGGCAACAGTCATTACCAAAGACCAGTCCCGACTTGGACGCAACCACATCGAAACCGGAACGTATATGGAAATCTTCTTTCCTGAACACGGTGTCCGCTATATTGCAATCAACGATGGTTATGATTCCAACGAGCAATCTCAGATGGATATTGCCCCGTTCCGAAACATCATCAATGAAATGTACGCCAAAGACACTTCCCGAAAGATCAAGAGTGCCCTTCGGACACGCAAGAAAAGTGGAAAGTATATCTCCAGCGGCGCACCGTTTGGCTACCAGAAAGACCCTGCCGACCACAATCACCTTGTGATCGACCCGAACACCGCCCCCGTTGTTGAGCATATCTATTCAATGGCAGAGGAAGGGCTGGGGCTTCACCGCATCGCCAAGCGGCTCCACGATGAAAAAGTCTTGAAGCCGTGTTACTACAAGAAAGAGATGTTTGGCCGCTTTATTGATGATGAAAAGATGTATGATTGGGACAGTGCCTATATCAGTCAGGTTCTGCACAGCCCAGTCTACGCCGGACACATCATCTACGAAGCCAAGCCCACCGTGTCCATGAAATCCAAAAAGCGGCGTTATATTCCGTTTGAAGAACGCGCTATCGTTCCGAATACACATGAAGCAATCATCCCACAAGACCGTTGGGAGAACGTGCAGCGAATCCTTTACAGCCGTTCCAGTAGTTTTATGTGCGATAAGACCGACTACGACAATATCTTCAAAGGCATCGTCCGCTGTGCAGACTGCGGCAGAACGATGTTAGTCAAGGTCGAGCACAGGCGCAAACGTAACAGTGTTCTGGATCAGACCTTTTATTGTTGCAGCACTTATCGGAAATATGGTGCGAAAGCCTGTGACTCGCATAATTTGGAAGCCCGTGTTCTGCATGAAGCTGTCTTTGCGGACATTCAGGCACACGCAAAGGCCGCTGTGAGCAATCGGGAAGCCCTTGTGAAGAAGATTGCAAATCAGATGCACCTCCGGGTGTCCTCTGACCGGGCGCAGCACAAACGGGATTTGAAGCAGTGTAAAGCACGAATCGCAGAAATCGAAGACCTGTATGCAAAACTTTATGAGGACGTATCAAAGGGACTTCTCCCGGAGAAACGTTTTCAAATGCTTGCAGATCGCTACGACAAAGAACAGGCTGAACTGACCGAGAAGATTGAGCAGTACGAGCGGGAAGGCCGTGCTGAACACGATCAGCTGGACAAGATTCAGGATTTTATTGATGAAGTCAGCAAGTACGCTGGTATCACCGAACTGAACTATAAGATTCTGCATCAGCTGATTGACAAGATTCTGGTATCCAGAGCGGAAAAGGTCGATGGCGAATACGTCCAGAAAATCCAGATTTTCTACCGCTTTATCGGCCCATTGGATGCCATCGAGTAACAAAGTCAGAAAAGTCACCTCCGAGAACTATCCTACAGACGCAGGGCGCGAGGGAGAACTGATCTTCCGACTTGTCTACCGGCAAGCGGGGTGCAAAAAGCCCTTCTCTCGTCTATGGCTGTCCAGCATGGAGGAAAACGCTATCCGGGAAGGGTTTGCCCACCTCAAACCGTCAACTGAATACGATGCGCTGTACAACGCAGCACTCTGCCGGGAACGTGCCGACTGGATGGTCGGTATCAATGCGTCCCGGCTTTTTTCATGTCTGTACGGTCAGCCGCTGGCGGTGGGACGAGTTATGACCCCGGTGCTTGCTATGACCGTAGTGCGGGAAGCAGCCATTGCCGCATTTGTGCCGGAGAAGTTCTACACGGTGGATCTGGAACTGACCAGTGGCTGCACGGCATCCAGCCGCCGCATTCCCGAAAAAACCGTTGCAGAAAACCTGCTGGAAGCCTGCCGAAAGGAGATGGTAGCAACGATCCAGCGCATCACCTGCAAGGAAAAGTCCGAGAATCCACCACCGCTGTACGATCTGACCACCCTTCAGCGGGATGCTAACCGCTTGCTGGGGTACAGCGCACAGCAGACGCTGGACTATGTGCAGAGCCTGTATGAGAAGAAACTTACCACTTATCCCCGAACTGATAGCTGCTATATCACCGACGATGACGAGGAAATGCTGGAGGAACTGACCGAGGAGTTGGAAGGTTTTCTCGACATTGCCCCGGAAGATGTGGACGAGGCTGTGCCCCGGACACGGCGCACCGTCAACAGGGAAAAAGTCACCGACCACCACGCCATTCTGCCCACTCGCAGTATGCTGCAAGCCGATCTGGACGCATTGCCCAAGGGGGAGCAGAATGTCCTGAAGCTCATCATCGCCCGGACGCTGATGGCGGTGAGCAAGCCCTTCCGGTATCTGGAAACCCTGCTGACCACCGAATGTGCCGGGGAGGAATTTACCGCCAAGGGAAAGGATATTTTGGAAGAAGGCTGGAAAGCGGTGGAGCGCAAGGTGCTGTCAGACATCCTGAACCAGAAGCAAGAACTCACCGCCCTGCCCAATGCAGCGGAAAACGAGTGCGGCATCCTCAACGCCGAACTGAAGGAGGGGCAGACGTCCCCGCCGAAGCATTTTACCGAGGACACACTGCTGCACGCTATGGAAACCGCCAGTGCGGATAGTATGCCGGAGGGCGTAGAACGTCAGGGTATCGGTACTCCGGCAACCAGAGCCGCCACCATTGAAAAACTGGTGCAGAAGGGTTTTCTGGAGCGCAAGGGCAACAAGAAAACCAAGGTGCTACTGCCCACGGATAAGGGAAAAGCCCTCATCACTGTGATGCCCGAAGAAATCCAATCCCCGGAAATGACCGCCGATTGGGAAACAAAGCTGCTGCAAATCGAACGTGGCGAAATGGAGCCGAGCGAATTTATGACCGAGATCAATACGATGATTACCGAACTGGTAAAGAACACGGAAATGAAAAAAGGAGCGAATGCACTTATGAAAAGCAAGATTATTGGTGTCTGCCCGAACTGTGGGAAACCTGTTGTGGAGCGTGAAAAAGGCTGGTTCTGCGAGAACCGGGAGTGCCGTTTTGTCCTGTGGAAGGACAATGCGTTCTTTAAGCGTCTGGGCAAGCGTCTGGACGCCCATGTGGCAGACAAGCTGCTGCGGGATGGTCGGGTCCGGCTGAAGGACTGCAAGAGTGCCAAGGGCAAGACCTACAACGCCACCGTGCTGCTGTCCTGTGAAGCGGATGGCCGCAGCAAGTTTTCGCTGGAATTTGAAGGTGGGTGCTGATGGAGCAGATAAAAGAAGCGGTCTACCTTATCAACGATGAACGCTATCTGCATCTCCGGGAAAACGGTGCAGGGGTCGGCTTTGCCACTTATAACAAGGTAACTGGCGAGCCGCTGGAAAGTGGGCAGATCTCGGAAAAGAATCTGCCGCCAGATGGACAAAACACCATCCCTGCCGCCCGGAACTGGTATCTGTTTGAACTTTCGGACGATGACCGCAAGGTCATCCAACAGGAAAGCGTAAAGATCCTCGAAAACATCCCGCAGGCGGGCATCGGCAGACGGCGCATCTGGGAGCCGGAAACGCTGCCGAAGGATATTCGTCTCATCAACAGCCACTATGATGACCTCTATCGCATTCCAGATGGCGGCGTGATTCAGGTGGATTACCCGGATGGGCGCAGTTTTACGGCACGGGTGGAACATCTGGATGATTATCACTTTGACATGGGCGGTCTGGGCAATGTGTTCCACATCTGCCAGTTTGCCGAGGTCATGGAGCGGAACCATGCCGACTTCTACCCCGAAATTCAGACACAGGACGAGCAGGCCGCATGGGAACTGGGTGGCAAAGGTTATATTGCCATCCAGTCCTGTGAGGATGGATGGGACTACACCATTTACCACAGCGATTTTTCCGTGATGGACGGCGGGCAGTTGGATTCCCCGGAACTGACCATTCAGGAAGCCCGTGAGCAGATTCTGGAAGCACACCACATGGAAAAGGGGCGGCGGCTGTTGCAGGACTACGATGCAGTCATGGATAAAGTTGCGGAAGCCGAGGAACTGAGTGCAGACCATCGCCCTTCCACACTGGAAAAGCTGGCAGAACTGGCAAGTGATACGTCTGCGCCAAAATCCTCTGCACGTTCTGCACCGGAACTGTGAGGTGGACGATGCAGCAAAAATGGAACCAGAATTTTGACGGTGAACCCATGACGGACATCCCGCAGAAGTTTCTGAACGCAGGGTGCGATGTTTATATGGTAATGCAGCTGCGGCATGACGAAAAAATCCTCGATGAAAGATTTGCTTCCATGCGGGAACTGCATCGTCGGGGCAAAACGCCAGACCCGGAGCATTATGAGGTCACCTACTATGCTGATTTGCCAGCCATGTGGCAGGATGTGCCGAACAACGAGATTTTGGAAGAACTATTTCAGATGTTCAACCTCTCCCGTCCGCAGGATTTTGAGGGACACAGCCTGTCGGTCAGCGATGTGATCGCGCTTAAACGCAATGGCGAGGTGTCTGTGCATTATGTGGACAGCATCGGCTTCAAGGATTTACAGGGGTTTCTGGACAAGCAGCCGGAACGCCCTTCGGTGCTGATGAATCTTAAGGAAAAGTGCGATGCCCCGGAGTGCAATCCTACCGTCTGCCGGAAAGCGAGGGATGAACATGAACTTTGACCACGAGGAATTGACCCTGATGATGCTCTACAACACCGGCACCCGGCTGGGGCTTATCCACGAGTTGCGGCTCATGCAGTGCTACCTGATGCCCGATGAGACTGCCCTGCGGGAGCTGTCGGAGGGCGTTATCGAAAAGCTGAAACTGCTGACCGATGCAGAGTTTGGCGAGTTGGAATTTCCCCCGGACTGATTATTGCCGCCTGCGGGCGGCGTACATAAAGTATTTTGTTCTTCCAAAAGATATGCTATAATCAAATTAGACAAAATACCTCTCTTCAAGCGATTTCTCCGCAATTTTCCTGTGGCTCTGCTCGTATCAAAAATAAGGGACCGATTTTTAATTGTCAGAACGGAGGAACCATTATGGCAATCTTTGAAAAGACCATCCGAAACAAAAACTTTGACAAGCTGCTTCGGAAGCTGGAACAGGAGATCCCGGACAGCAGCTGCTCGGCCGATCTGGAAGCAGGCAGTGACTTCAAAGAAGGCGACGCCCGGTGCAGTGTCCGTGTGTTTGAGCGGTACAGCATGATAGGCGGCAACCGCCTGAGCCTGACGCTGACCCTGTTCCAGAATGGAGACAGTCCGATCCGCCTGTCTGCCATCACCGCAGGCGGCAGTCAGGCGGTGTTCTTCAAGGTGAACACCCTCGGAGAAGAATCTTTTCTGGACGATGTAAAGGACCTGCTGGAAGAAATTTTGGAGGAGTAAAATGTTTTTTGGATGGTTTGACGCTATATTCAGCTTCATTTTCCCAATCCTGTTCCTGCTTTTTATTGGAATGTTTTTCTTTGCTCTAATTTCAAATCTCCGCACATGGAACAAAAACAACCACTCGCCGCGGCTTACCGTTCCGGCAACAGTGGTAGCAAAGCGCACCGATGTTTCGCATTCCAGCAGTGCCAATGCCGGAGATATGTCCGGTGCGCACGGATACGACACTAGCACATTTAAATCGTACTATGTGACTTTTCAGGTGGAGAGCGGCGACCGGATGGAATTTGAAGTGGACGGAAGCGATTATGGTCTGCTCGTGCAGGGCGACATCGGAAAGCTGAGTTTTCAGGGCACCCGCTATCTTGGGTTTGAGCGGAGCTAAGTGTTTCTTACATTATATAGTATGGAGTGCTGTATGAACGATTTGTTTATCCAAGGGCTGACCATCGACTGGAACAGAGTTCGCCCATACAATTATGTTCGTCAGATTCCTGCCATCAGTGGAATCGACGCTTTTACATTCCATAAGCCCATTACGTTCTTTGTTGGCGAAAATGGAAGTGGAAAATCTACGCTTCTGGAAGCAATCGCTGTTGCTTACGGCTTCAACGCAGAGGGTGGAACGAAGAACTATTCATTTTCCACATACAACTCCCATTCGGAACTATGTGAGGCTATGACGATTTCCAAGGGGTATCGCAGACCAAAGTTCGGGTATTTTCTCCGGGCAGAGAGCTTCTACAATGTAGCCACCAAGGAAATCGACTATTCCGATGACGATCATCCCTCCAAAGGCTATCACCAAAAATCACACGGTGAAAGTTTCCTCGCTATTGCGCAGGACTACATGGGTGCAGATGGAGTCTATATTTTTGACGAGCCGGAAGCCGCTTTATCCCCGCAGCGGCAGCTCACGTTACTGATCAACATTCATCGGTGTGCCCAAGAAGGGGCGCAATTCATTATCGTATCACATTCACCCATTCTCCTCGGAATGCCTGATGCTGAAATTTTTAACTTCGACAATGGCACGATTCATCCTTGTCAGTATGAAGATACGGACAGCTACGTTATCACCAAAACATTTGTAAATAATCGGCAGCATTTTTTGAACCAGCTTCTGAACGAAGAAACGTAATGCCGGGAAAGGACATTCCTTATGAGTGATTCTACGTTGAAAGAGCTTTGGCAGCAGGTCGCAGAAAAGAAGAACTGTGAAGCAAAGCAGAAAGAACTGACCGCCCAGAGAGATACGCTTGCGGACCGCCTGAAAAAGCTGGAAAAATCCAAGCTGGCAGAACAGGCTGATGTGGACCGTCTGGAGGGACACAGCCTTGCCGCATTTTTCTATCAAGTGATTGGAAAAATGGATGAAAAGCTGGACAAAGAACGGCAGGAAGCCTATGCAGCCCGTGTCAAGTACGATGCTGCTTTCCATGACCTTTCTTCCGTTGATGCCGACTTGGAGCAGATTCAAAATAGACTGGAACGGCTGTCCGATTGCGAAAGGCAGTATCAAGCTGCTCTTTCCGAAAAAATCAAAAGCATCAAAGTCTCTGCCCACCCTGCCGCACAGCAGATTGTGGAAAGCGAAAGCCGCATTGCCGCACTGAAAGTCCAAAAGCGGGAGCTGCTGGAAGCCATCAACGCCGGAAAGACCGCCTTGCACACGGTCAATGAAGTTCTGGAAACGCTGGATAATGCCGAGGGCTGGAGTACATGGGACGTAATGGGCGGCGGTTTGATGGCTGATCTTGCCAAGTATGAGGAACTGGACAATGCACAGGAGCAGGTGGAACAGCTTCAAGTGGAACTGCGGCGGTTCAAAACTGAGCTTGCTGATGTTGAGATCACCGCAGACCTTCAGGTTGCGGTAGACAGTTTTTTGAAATTCGCAGATTTCTTCTTTGATGGCCTCTTTGCAGACTGGGCAGTTCTGGATCACATCAATCAGGCGCAGAGCAGAGTGAAAAACACCAAGATCCAAATCAAGCGAGTCCTTGCACTTCTGAAAAAGATGCGCGAAGATGTTGATGTCCAAATCGCTGATGAAAAAGAGAAGCAGGAGCAGCTTGCAGTGGAAACCGAACTGTAAGTTTGAAGAGTCCGCTTATGTGATATGATTCGATAAAACCGAATTTGCAGGAGGTGTTTCGATGAAAACAAGAAGGTTTGCTTTATGTCTGGCAACGGTTTTTCTGGTGGCGATTTATATCAATATTCAGAGAAGCCATACTTTCACCCTTTCAAACGATGAAGGCACCATAAAGACAGAACAAATACAGCCACTTTGGGGAACTGTAAAAGTGAGCGGTGATTGTGATACTGAGGTGGTCTTTACCGATGTAGAGACTGGAGAAAAATACAGAATCGGATATATTACACAGGGCGTAACGGAAAGAATCAAACTCGAAAGAGGCAAATGGTATAAGGTGGCGGGCGGAGGCAACCTTACACTGAATCCGGTAAACATTCGAGTCGAATAAATGTAAGTTCCTTGCGGGCAGCTATGAAAGCTGAAGCTGAGAAGAGAGTTTTGAATATTCACATATGAAGGAGTACAGTTCTATGAGTTACGGTTGGGCAACTGTTTTCACTTTAGCGGCATGGTTTGCAGGGCTTGTGATTGATGTAAATGTGCGGGTCGGCGACCTCGGTTTACGAACCGTGCTTCCCGTCATCGTGATGGGGTGCTGCGTTATGAAGTACATAAAGGGCAATAGCAAATAATCTTATCTCGATACACTTTCCAGCGGGCAACCCCAAAACGGTTGCCCGCTATTTTTATACCCTAAAATCTGAAAAAGGAGGCCAAAATGCCAAGCAAAACCGAAGAATATCTCGCCCTTGCCCAGCGCACGGCCAACGGCTTGACCCGATACTGGGAAAGCTGGACGGATTACCTGACCACTGCGTCCCGGCTGTACAAGTACCCTTTTGCGGACCAGCTCATGATCTACGCCCAGCGCCCGGATGCCACCGCCTGCGCCGACTTCGACATCTGGAACAACCGGATGAACCGTTATGTACGCCGAGGTGCCAAGGGCATCGCCCTGCTGGACGAATCCAGCGGATTTCCGCGCCTGCATTACGTCTTTGACGTAAGCGACACCGGGGTGCGCCGCAATTCCCGTGACCCGGAGGTGTGGCAGTACAATGACGACCTGAAACAGCCGGTTTCGGAAATGCTCGCCGCCACCTACGGCATCAGCGGAGAGCGTGTCAGCCAGCAGCTTGCGGACATTGCAGGGAAACTGGTGGCAGATTACTGGGACAACAACGGCGGGGACATCCGTGCCATCGTTGACGGTTCGCTTCTGATGGATTATGATGAAGCCGGGGTGGAGATGCAGTTCAAGTCCGCTGCCGCCATCAGCGTCACCTACACGCTGCTGGAACGATGCGGGTTTGAGCCTGCCGGGTGGTTCGACAAGGACGATTTTCAGGCAATCTACAATTTTTCCACCCCGGATAGTGTTTACGCCATCGGCGCAGCTGTCAGCGATATGAGCCGGGAGGTGCTGCGGAACGTCGAGCGCACCGTGAAAACAACCATTCGCCGCCGCAATGCAGAAAGGAGCCAATATGAATACGAACAGCAGGAACGTGACCTACTCGACCGTCGGGGACTACCAGCTCCCGAACCTGATTCTGAACCAGCCCCGGAAGCCGCTGGGCAAGTACGGCAGGCTGCGCCGGACGTACTTGATGAACCATCGCCCGGTACTGTACAACACGATGCTCCTGAACGGGAGCCTGTACCCGCACCTGATGGAGGTGGAACAGACGGCAGAGAGCCAGATGCAGCAGACCATGGTACAGCTTCTGACGCAGAACCCGTCCCCGGACAAGGAGCGGAATCAGATGGCATGGGTGCAGCACATGAACAGCCTGAAAGCGCAGGCCGAGGAACTGGTGCTGATGGAATTGATTTACAGTTAAGTTTCTTTGATGCCCACATCCCCACCGAAGCCCAGCAAATCGAAACCATCGACCAAGCGGAGAGCGAAAAAACGCCCTCCGCTTTTGTTTTGTCACAGGCTGAAATTGAGAACGAGTTGCGTAAGCATGGTTCGGGATTTATGGGCGGCAAACAGCGCATTATGGCACTGTACCAGACCCAGCCCGACCGCAACCTCCGCGCCAAAGCGTTGGCAAAGGAGTACGGAATCGGTGGGCACTCCCACGATTTTCTGGACGGCAGTCGAGGCTTCGTGAACCACGACTGGAAGGGGCTGGAATTTGACCATTACCCCGACCACCAGAAAATCACCCTGAAATGGGTGCAGGTGGAACAATATATCGACTTGATGATCCAGTCCGACCGTTACCTGACCGACAAAGAGAAAGAGCATTACACGCCCCCTGTGCCTGTCAGCGCAAAGCCGGATGTTGAGCTTGCTCGTGCCAAAAACCTGATCCGGGAGTTTTGTCAGGAAGAATACGATTCCGAGCCAGACTTCTCCGACCTGACCAAGATCGGCATTGCCTACACCAACGCCACCGATGAGGAAATCCCCATTCAAGTTAATGTGGATTTGGTGGGATACCGGGTGGAACGGTATCTGGGCGAGGTGCTGATAGATGAACGCCAGTACGAAAGTCTGGAAGAGCTGACCGAAACCGAATTGGAGGCTCTGGATTTTTCGGAACTGGTCAGCGTCACAGACGAGGAACTGGAGCACTATCACAGCAAGGCAGAGGAACGCCCGGCACTGCTGCCGCTGGATGCCGCCGCCGAGTACAACGCCCTGAAGGAACAGTACCCGGATGCGCTGGTAGGCTTTGAGCAGAACGGATACTATGAGTTCTACGGTGAGGATGCCCGGAAGGTCTGCGAACTTCTGGGCGGCAAACTTCTGGAAAAAGAAACAGCACTGGGCACCGTCCCGGTCACCGGCTTTCCCAGTAACCAGTGGGTGTACCGTGCCAAACAACTATGGCAGCGCGGCGAGAACGTCTACCTTGCCGGGCTGAACGAGGACGGCACCCACCACCAGACCAAGTATCTGCGCCGGGAGGATTATCTGCCGCTGGGTGCCACCGTCCATATGGAAGGGCGGGCTTTCCGAGTGGATACGGTAAACTATGATAGGGGTAGCGTGACCCTGCAGGATGTGGCACTGGCAGAAATGCGGATGCCAGTTTTCCGGGAGGAACCGCTAGTTCTTGTCCGGGAGTTGTACGAGGAGCAGGATATGATGGAATCCCCCCTGCCCGATTACAAGGTCGGTGACAATGTTGTGGTCGAACTCCCCACTCGAACTATTGAAGGGAAAGTTGGCTATGTGGGTGAAACGGATGTGCGCATCGACACCAGTGCGCACGGGCAGTCATGGGATAACGAAGTTGTCAATAAGCAACAATTCGAGGAGGGCTTGCGGCAGAACGAACCAAATTCTACCCGGCCAGTTCGTACTGAAAAAACGGTTGCCGTATACCCCGCCAAGGAAAACAATCTGCCGTTTGACATTGTAATTCAGACGATAAGCACAGAATCACCCACAGTTGAAGCGGAACATCCTGCGCCGGAGCCTGCCGGGAACTTCCACATCACGGACGATCATCTGGGTGAGGGCGGCGCAAAACAGAAGTACGCCCGGAACATTGAAGCCATCCGAACCCTGTTCAAGCTGGAAGAGGAGCACCGGGGTGCCACCGCCGAGGAGCAGCAGGTGCTTTCGCAGTATGTGGGCTGGGGCGGTCTGGCAGACGCTTTTGACCCCGGCAAAGATAATTGGGCAAAGGAATACGCCGAACTGAAAGGACTGCTTTCCGAGGATGAGTACGCTGCTGCCCGTTCCAGCACCCTGAACGCCCACTATACCAGCCCCACCGTCATCCGTAGTATCTACGATGTCGTGGAGCGCATGGGTTTCCACAGCGGTAACATTCTGGAACCTAGTATGGGCGTGGGCAACTTCTTCGGAATGCTGCCGGACACCCTGCAGGACAGTCGGCTGTACGGCGTGGAGTTGGACAGCATCACTGGGCGCATTGCGAAAAAACTGTACCCGCAGGCTGACATTACCGTGGCTGGGTTTGAGAGCACAGACCGCCGTGATTTCTACGATTTGGCGGTGGGCAATGTTCCCTTCGGCAACTACAAGGTCAACGATAAAGCGTACAACAAGCTGGGATTTAGCATCCACAACTATTTCTTTGCGAAAGCCATCGACCAAGTGCGTCCGGGCGGCATCGTGGCGTTCGTCACCAGCCGCTACACCATGGACAGCAAGGACAGCACCGCCCGCAAGCACATGGCAGAACGTGCCGATTTGCTGGGTGCCATCCGTCTGCCGAATAATGCGTTTCGCGCCAACGCTGGCACGGATGTTGTCAGTGACATTATCTTTTTGCAAAAGCGTGACCGCCCCATCGACCATGAGCCGGACTGGGTACAGCTTGGCAAAACGGAAGATGGTTTTACCATCAACCAGTATTTCGTAGACCACCCGGAGATGGTGCTGGGTGAGCTGACCACCGAAAACACCCAATACGGACGGGAGGAACTGACCGTTGCACCCCTTGAGGGTACCAGCCTTACCGACCAGCTTGCCGAAGCAGTACAGCACATCGAGGGGCAGTACACCGCCGCCGAGGTGGATGCCCCCGACATTGCCGAGGAAGAAGCCACCCGGCGCACCCTGCCTGCCGACCCGGAGGTGAAGAATTTCTCCTACACCGTGGTGGACGGCGAGGTTTTCTACCGGGAAAATTCCGTGATGACGCAGGTTGAACTGTCCGACACCGCCAAGGGGCGTGTCACCGGCATGGTGGAGCTGCGGCAGATCGTCAACGAGCTGATTCAGCAACAGTTGGAGGATTACCCCGATGCCGACATCAAGGCAGTGCAGGAGCGTTTGAACGCCGCCTACAATGCCTTTACCGCAAAGTACGGTCTGCTGAACGACCGCAAAAACGGGCGGCTGTTTGAGCAGGATTCCTCCTATTATCTGCTGTGTTCGCTGGAAAATCTGGACGAGCAAGGGCAGCTTAAATCCAAAGCGGCGATGTTCACCAAGCGCACCATCCGCCCGGAGCGCACCGTCACCAGCGTGGACACCCCCAGCGAAGCGTTGGCGGTATCTATTGGTGAGCATGGCAAAGTGGACTTGCCCTATATGGCAGAACTGCTGGGCACTCCCGGTGAGTACGGGCGCATTACCACCGAACTTTCGGGCGTGATCTTCAAAGACCCTGCCGCCGACCCCACCGACCCGGAAGCAGGCTGGCAGATGGCAGACGAGTACCTGTCCGGCGATGTCCGGGCAAAGCTGCGGATGGCGCAGTTTGCGGCAGAGACCAACCCGGAATTTGCCGTCAATGTGGATGCGCTGACCAAGGCACAGCCCAGAGAACTGGAAGCCTCCGAAATTGATGTGCGCTTGGGTGCAACGTGGCTCGACCCGGATATTATCCAGAAGTTTATGACCGAGACGTTCCAGATCCCCTACTATCTGCGCCGTGCGGTGAACGTGCGCTACTCTCCCTACACTGCCGAGTGGCGTGTGGAGGGCAAAACTGCCACCGGGCGGGGCGATATTATCTCCTCCGAGACCTATGGCACCAGCCGTGCCAATGCCTACAAGATTCTGGAGGAGACCCTGAACCTGAAAGATGTCCGCATCTATGACACCATTGAGGATGCCGAAGGCAAGCCCAAGCGGGTGTTGAACAAGCGGGAGACTATGCTGGCACAGCAGAAACAGCAGGTCATCAAGGACGCTTTTGCCAACTGGGTCTGGCAGGACCCCCAGCGGCGCATTGCGCTGGTAAAACAGTACAATGAGCTGTTCAACTCTACCCGCCCCCGTGAATACGATGGCTCCCACATCAAATTCGTGGGCATGAACCCGGAGATCACCCTCCGGGAGCACCAGCGCAACGCCATCGCTCATGTGCTTTATGGCGGTAATACGCTGCTTGCACACGAAGTTGGCGCGGGCAAAACCTACGAAATGGCGGCATCTGCTATGGAAGCAAAACGGCTGGGGCTGTGCCAGAAATCGCTGTTTGTGGTGCCCAATCACCTGACGGAGCAGTGGGCAAGCGAGTTTCTGAACCTCTACCCCAATGCCAAGCTGCTGGTAGCACGGCGCAAGGACTTTGAGACTGCCAACCGCAAAAAATTCTGTGCCCGCATCGCCACCGGGGACTACGATGCCGTCATCATCGGGCATAGCCAGTTTGAGCGCATCTCGCTGTCCTTTGAGCGGCAGGAGCGTATCATTCAGGAGCAGATTTATGAAACGCTTGCCGCCATCAATGAGCTGAAAGTCCACGCAGGCGAGAATTTCTCCATCAAGCAGATGGAAAAGACCCGGAAAACGCTGGAAACCAAGCTGGAAAAACTGCGCTCCGATGAGCGCAAGGACGATGTGATTACCTTTGAACAACTGGGCGTTGACAGGCTTTTTGTGGACGAGAGCCATTTTTACAAGAACCTCTTTTTGACCACAAAAATGCGGAATGTCGCAGGATTATCCACCAGCGAAGCCCAGAAATCCAGCGATATGTTCGGCAAGTGCCGCTATTTGGACGAGATCACCGGAGGCCGTGGCGTGGTATTTGCCACGGGCACGCCCGTGAGCAATTCCATGACCGAGTTGTACACGGTCATGCGCTACCTCCAGTACAGCACCTTGCAGCAGAAAAAGCTGACCCACTTCGACTGCTGGGCATCAACTTTTGGAGAGACCACCACCGCCATTGAGCTGGCTCCCGAGGGCTATACTTTAATAGGACGATAAACTTGATTGTCCTAAATTGAAAGATTCCATAAGAAAGGAGGTAGAACAAATGCCTAAAGAACCAAAAATCACCGCACTCTATGAGCGTTTGTCAAGAGATGATGATCTTGCTGGTGAATCGAATTCCATCACCAACCAAAAGAAATATCTGGAAGATTACGCCCAAAAGAACGGCTTCAAGAACATCCGCCATTTTACAGATGATGGCTTTTCAGGTGTGAATTTCAATCGTCCCGGCTTTCAATCTCTAATAAAAGAGGTAGAAGCAGGAAATGTCGAAACGCTTATTGTGAAGGACATGAGCCGCTTAGGACGAAATTATCTGCAAGTCGGTTTTTATACGGAAGTTCTGTTCCCACAGAAAAACGTCCGATTCCTTGCAATCAACAACAGCATCGACAGCAACAATGATTCAGACAATGATTTTGCTCCGTTTTTGAATATTATGAACGAATGGTATGCCAAAGACACGAGCAATAAAATCAAGGCTGTGTTCGATGCCCGGATGAAAGATGGAAAACGTTGCAGCGGCTCTATTCCGTATGGATATAACCGTTTGCCGAACGACAAGCAGACACTTGTTGTTGATCCGGTGGCATCCGAAGTCGTAAAGCGCATTTTTCTTCTTGCGAACGAAGGAAAAAGCCCACGGGCAATCGCAGAACTGTTGACAGAGGAAAAAGTCCTGATTCCTGCTGCATACGCAAAGAAATATCACCCGGAGCAGTACAATGGGACAAAGTTCTCCAATCCGTACCTGTGGGGCACTTCCTCCGTAAGAACAATTTTAGGTCGGCAGGAATATTTGGGACACACTGTTTTACGAAAATCTGTAAGCACAAATTTCAAACTTCACAAGAGAAAAGAAACAGATGAAGATGAACAGTACGTTTTCCAGAACACGCATGAACCGATTATATCGCAAGAACTTTGGGATAGTGTTCAGAAACGCAGATGCCGAGTGAACCGTGCTTCTGCTTGGGGAACGCACACCAACCGTTTAAGTGGGTATCTGTATTGTGCCGACTGCGGCAGAAGATTGACCTTGCAAACACACTACAGTAAAAAGGATGGGTCTACTCAATATTCTTATCGTTGTGGTGGATATGCAAGTCGGGTGAATGGTTGTACTGCCCATTCAATTAGTGCCGATAATGTTGAAGCCCTGATATTGGCATCGGTCAAACGCTTTTCGAGATTTGTTCTAAAAGATGAAGAAACCTTCGCTTTGGAACTGCAATCACTTTGGAAAGAGAAATGTGAAGAAAAGCCGAAGCAGAACCAATCGGAATTGAAACGTTGTCAAAAACGCTATGATGAGCTTTCTGCCCTTATTCGTAGTCTGTACGAAAATCTTATGTCTGGACTGTTGCCTGAACGACAGTACAAGCAGCTGATGGCACAGTATGATAGCGAGCAAGCAGAATTGGAATCGCAGATGGAAACAATGAAATCCGAAATTGCCGAAGATAAATCAAGTTCTGCTGATATTTGGCATTTCATTTCGCTGATTCGCAAGTGCAAAAATCCAACAGAAATCTCCGATTCAATGTTTAACGAACTTGTCGATAAAATCGTTGTTTATGAAGCCGAGGGTACAGGCAACGCCCGCACACAAAAGGTTGATATTTATTTCAACTATGTCGGTCAAGTCGATATTGCTTATACCGAGGAAGAACTTGCCGAACTGAAAGCGCAGAAAGAGCAGGAAGAACGGCAGCGCATGGAAAAACAGCGCAAACGTGAAAAAGCCTACCGAGAAAAGCGAAAGGCAAAGAAAATCGCTGAAAACGGTGGCGAGATCATTAAAACCAAAACGTGTCCGCACTGCGGGAAGATGTTTACACCTACGAGCAACCGACAGCTTTTCTGTTCAAGAGACTGCTGGAATCAGGCAAGACAGGAGCAAAAGGAAGCGGCTAGAGAAGCCGAGAGAGGAGGTCATTACTACCGGAAACGTGCCTGTGCCGTATGCGGTCACTCCTACTGGCCTACACACAGCCAGCAGGAATTTTGTTCCGATGAGTGCAGGAGAGTCAACCACAACAAGAAAACCTTGGAATTCTATCACAAGAAAAAAGAAAATCTAAAACCAAACCCAGAAGCAACCCCAACGCCGAAACCAAAGGAGGACAATGCAGCATGACTACCTTAAAGAACACGCTCCACGACAGCAACAACGGTCTGGACTACACCCTTGTCAATGACCACTATCTGCCGAACTTGACTGCAGCAGCCCCGACAGAGCAGCACCCCACCGGGCGGTGGGGCCGCTTACATAAAATGTATCTGAAGGAGCAGCATCCCATCCGGTATAATCAACTGCTCCTGTCCGGGGAGTTGGGCGGCTATCTTGCCAAGCTGGACAAGCAAGCCGAGGAACAGCTTGCATTGACCGTCCAGCAGATGCAGGAAGCTGAGGGCGTGACCGAAGCACTGAAAGCCGCCGATCAACTGGAATGGGTGCGCCGAATGAACAGCATCCGAAACCGTGCCGAGGAAATCATCAAGTTTGAGCTGATTTTTGTATAAGGAGGTACCCACGATGGCTGTGCTGAAATGGATGCTGAAACTTGCCCTTTTTCCGCTGCTTCTGCTGCTGATTCTGGCGCAGTGGGTGGGCATCTTCCTCACGACCTTCTCCACGATCCTGACGAATCTGCTGGCGGGACTGTTCTTTTTCGTGGCGCTTGCAAGCTGGGTCATGAAACTGGCAGACGGCGGCGAAGTCCTGAAAATGCTGATTACCGCATTTGTGGTTTTCGTCCTGCCTTACATAGCGATAGCTGCTATCGCAAAAATCTCCTTTTTCGCTGAGGAACTCCGGGATTTTCTCCAATCCTGAGTTCAAGACCGTCTTGCGCAATGCACGGCGGTCTTTTTGTTACATCGGGTCTGCACAGGGCAGACCCTTTTTTATACGGAGGAACAAGCCTATGAAACTGACGTTTGAAGAAAAGAAGCTGCTCTACACCTATGGCTGCGCCGATCTGGAGTTGACCCGCAAGCGGCTGTGCGGAGTTGCCGGGCTGACGGTTGACCCCGACCAGAACAGGCTGGTGTATGACTTCTGCCGGAAGCTGGAGGACGAAACGCTGGCAGACTGGTATGACCAGATGTTCTATTTCGTCCGTGCCGAGATGGAGTGCTACACCAATATGCTGCTCCTGATGCAGGACATCGAGGAGGATAAGGAATGGAGGAAGGAAGATTTTGTCGAGCCCGATGACAATGTTTAAGCTGGAAACCATGATCTACGCCAGCGAGGGCAGAAACCCATATGCCATTCAATGAAGGTCCGATTTGTTTCCTCTTTGAAAAAAATCCCGTATGTGATATACTGGAACAAAACAAAAATTGCTAAAGTAACGGAATGAATGAACAGATATGTTCAGATATTGCCAATGCTGTAAGACAAAATCAAAAAGGAGACAAATATGAGCCCAAAAGAAACAACCTGTTTTGATCTTTTCAGAGAATGCGTTAAAGCTATCCATGACGGAGAACTTATAGTACAAGAAAGTCAGAAAGATAAGGAATTCCATTTTCAAAATTGGTGTCAAGCTAGGCTGAGTAACATCAACCTTCATTTTGAAGGAACTGGGCGGAATATTTATCCGGATTTTTGTCTGGTCGAAAAGCCTGAGGGCTATGAGATAAAAGGATTAGCATTTCCCGGACGTGAAAAAGATTACGATGCTAACAGTAATGTTCCGACTGGCTTACATAATGGTAGACGTATTTTTTATGTCTTTGGAAGGTATCCTAGTGATACTGCTCCGTATAAAGTGGGTAAACTGGCTGAATACCCGGTCATTGATCTAGTGATCTGCCACGGCGATTTTATGAATGCTCAACATGAGTACATTCACAAAAACAAGCATATTAGTGGGTTTGGTTCGTATGGAGATATTATGATTCGGGATCGAAAAATGTATGTCGTTCCCACTCCATTTGCGTTAACAAAAGGTACGGCTGGATTGGCAACTTTAATATTGCCAGATGATTATGAAATTCCCGATGATTTTAAGTGCGTGGGTGAATTAAACCGTACAGAGGGAAAAGAATTGGTCGTTGGCTATAGCTTTGATTTAAGAACAAACCAAATTACCGCTAAAAAGATAGAAAATCCTGATGCAGGAAAAATACACAGATTTAAGGCATATAGATGTTTAAATCAATCTGACAAAATTGTAAAGATGACGACAGATATGACGGAGTTAGAGTATTCAGACAATGATGAATAATAAAGATTTTCCTGTTTGGGAAGTAAGCCAATTAGCTGAAAAGGAAAGCTGGCGAAAAGAAATAAATCGTCCGATTTACCACATTCATAAATGGTGGGCGCAGAGATTGGGCTCTGTCTTTAGAGCAATCCTTCTGTACCTAGAAAATAGCGAGGACTCCGTATGGAACCGCTATTATAGAGAACATAATTATGATAAAACTGTCGTGCTAGATCCATTTATGGGAAGCGGAACAACAATTGGCGAGGCATTAAAGCTTGGCGAGAAAGTTATTGGGTGTGATATAAATCCAATAAGCAGTTTCTTAGTCAGACAAGAGTTGACCTATGTTTCCCCGGAAACACTCAAAGACGAATATGTAGCTTTGGAACAAAAAGTTGCGGATAAGATTCATGACTGCTATAACACCATTGACCGTGTTACCAAAGAAAAAATTCCAGTATTATATTATTTTTGGGTTAAAATTGTAACAACTCCTGAAGGTGAGGAAATACCACTGTTTTCTCGGTATGTTTTTGCTCAAAATGCATACCCATCAAAGAAGCCAGAAGCACAAATCCTCTGTCCTAAATGTTGGAATGTATTTAAAGGAAAATATAATCAAACCGAATGTATTTGTCCTCGGTGTGGCGAAAAATTCAACCCACAAAAAGGACCCGTAAACAGTAGCGTGGTTTACGGAAAGAATGGAAAGCAATATAAAATCAAAGATTTAATACCGTCTGATGGAAAACTCTTAGATGAGAAAATGTATGCACTTCTCGCGGTAAATAAACATGGCGAAAAAGTGTATCAGCCCGTTGAAGAATACGATAAATTGCTTTATAAGGAAATTTGTTCAAAGTTAACAGATAACAAGTTTTCGTTGCCATCTTATCCGGTGAAATCTGGATATAATACAGATCAAGTTCGAGGCTATAATTATTTTTATTGGAAGGATTTCTTTAACAAACGGCAATTGTATGGCTTAGGGCTATTGCTTGATGAAATACTGAATATTGAGAACATTTCTGTTCGTGAGCAATTTTTATGCTTATTTTCAAGCACGCTAGAATTCAACAATATGTTCTGTAGCTATAAAGGTGAAGGCACTGGTGCTGTGCGTCCGATTTTTTCAAATCACATTTTAAAACCAGAAAGAACTCCTCTTGAAAATTCTATATGGGGATATAGCAATAGTAGCGGCTGCTTTTCATCACTTTTTAAAACTCGCCTGCTAAAGGCCAAAGAGTATCTAGATTCGCCCTTTGAAATCAAAGTCGATACTAAAACTCAAAAAAGCAAAAAAATTATCGCAAGCAAGCCAATTCGACCAATGATTTGTAATGATTGGGAAGAGTTTTCTGAAAACAAACATACTGCATTGATCTTAAATGGGGACAGTTCGCATTTGCCAATTCCGTCTAAATCAGTCGACTATGTTGTAACAGACCCGCCATATTTTGACTTTATTCATTATAGTGAACTGAGTGATTTCTTCTATGCATGGCTCAGCCCGGTTTTAAAGGATAAGTACGGCTATTTTTGTTCGAATACATCGAGAAGATCTAATGAGGTGCAGCAAAATGATGCAGCTAAGTTTTCTGAGTTATTAGGAAATGTTTTTCTTGAATCAAACAGAGTTTTAAAAAACTCTGGCAAACTAGTGTTTAGCTTTCATCATTCAAAAATCGATGGTTGGATTGCTATCGCACAGGCTATTATGCAAAGCAATTTTTATGTTGAATGCTCATTTCCTATTCACGCGGAATTAATGGCATCAACACCAAAATCAAGTGCAAAATCTCCAATTAGTTTAGATGCAATAATTGTG
>NZ_DAWCVJ010000041.1:0-22157 GCF_052358865.1 Faecalibacterium sp. | reverse complement strand
CGGCATACGAGCTGTCGCTCCGGCTCGTGGGCTCGGAGATGTGTATATGGGACAGGAGATGGGCTCCTCGCGGGCCTGCATGGCGTCGGTGTTGCCCTTGATGGTTTTGATCTTGCCGTTGTGGAGGATGAAGCGGTTGGGGTGGGCGCGCATCCAGCTGGGGTTGGTGTTGGTGGAGAAGCGGCTGTGCACCATGCCGATGGCGGACTCGTAATCCTCGTCCTGCAAGTCGAGGTAGAACAGGCGCAGGTCGTGGACGAGGAACATCCCCTTGTACACGATGGTGCGGCTGGACAGGCTGGGCACATAGGTGCCGTTGCTGGCCTGCTCAAAGACCCGGCGGACGATGTAGAGCTTGCGGTCGAAGTCGATGCCCTTGCTCACCTTGGCGGGCTTTTTGATGAAGCACTGCCAGATGGAGGGCATACAGTCACGGGCTTTCTGACCCACAGCGTCGGGGTCTACGGGCACGGCGCGCCATGCCAGAAACTCAAGGCCCTCTTTGCGGGTCACAAGCTCGAACAGCTTCATGGCCTGCGCCCGCAGATGCTCGTTCTGGGGGAAGAAGAACATACCCACGCCGTATTCGCGCTCGTTGCCGAGGCTGATGTTCAGCTCGTCGGCCACCTTCGTGAAGAAGCGGTGGCTGATCTGCAGCATGATGCCGACGCCGTCGCCGGTCTTGCCCTCGGCGTCCTTGCCGGCGCGGTGCTCAAGGCGCTCCACGATGGACAGTGCATCGCTGACGGTCTGGTGGCTCTTGCGGCCCTTGATGTCCACAACCGCGCCGATGCCGCAGGCGTCGTGCTCGAACTGGGGGTCATAGAGGCCCAATGGCCCTTTTTGCTCCGTGAAATTTTCCATAGACTTTCCCATCCTTTTTTCGATTTTCCGGAGGCTTATCCTGGCAGTGCTGCGGCACAATCCGCAGCGCCCCTCTGTGCCGATAAAAAGAAAAGGCGTCCCAGATGGGTCGGCAAAGACACATCTGGAACGCCCTTGTTCCGGATAACAACACTATTATACAAAGGTGTTGAAATAGATTCAAGTGACAGCTGCACCAAAGCTGGGTACACGGCGGCGGTTCTTCTTGTGAAAAACAGACACGCAGAGTAGGAAATAGTATGCCTTTTCCGGCTCAGTGCCGGCCCAGACAGGCGGCAAGATCGTCCTCCGGCGTGGTGATGGGCCGGAGGTCATACTTCTCCTGCAAAACAGCGGCCACCCCGGGGGAGAGGAAGGCGGGCAGGGTGGGGCCGAGACGGATGCCCCGGATGCCCAGCGCCAGCAGGGCCATCAGCACACAGACCGCCTTCTGCTCGAACCAGCAGAGGATGATGGAGAGGGGCAGCTCGTTGACCGAGCAGTCAAAAGCTTCGGCCAGACCCAGCGCGATACGGATGGCACTGTAGGCGTCGTTGCACTGGCCCACGTCGAGGATGCGGGGCAGACCCGCCACCGTACCCAGCGGCAGGTCGTTGAGCCGGAACTTGCCGCAGGCCAGCGTCAGGATGACGGTGTCGGGCGGGGTCAGCTTGGCAAAATCCGTGTAGTACCGGCGGGAGGGGCGGGTGCCGTCGCAGCCGCCGATGAGGAAAAAGTGCCGGATGGCACCCTCGTGGACGGCTTGGACGATCTCCTCCGCATGGCTCAATACGGCATGGTGGGCAAAGCCGGTGGCGACCACACTGCCGCCGTTCATGCCCGGGATGAGGGTGTCCTCCGGGTAGCCGCCCAGCTCAAGCGCCTTGGCAATGACCGGCGAAAAATCCCGGTCCTCCCCGATGTGGGTGACGCCGGGATAGGAGACGACAGAGGTGGTGAATACCCGGTCGGCATAGCTGGGCCGGAGGGGCATGATGCAGTTGGTGGTGAAGAGCACCGGTGCAGGGATGTCCTCAAACTCCCGCTGCTGGTTCTGCCATGCGGTGCCAAAGTTGCCTTTCAGATGAGGAAAGCGCTTTTTCAGCTCCGGGTAGCCGTGGGCAGGCAGCATCTCGGAGTGGGTGTAGACATTGATGCCCTTGCCCTCGGTCTGCTCCAACAGGCACTTGGCGTCGTAGAGGTCGTGGCCGGAGATGACGATGAAAGGCCCTTTCTCGATGGTCAGGGACACCTCCACCGGTTCCGGGTCGCCAAACGCGCCGGTGTTGGCCTTGTCCAGCTCAGCCATGACCCGGCAGGCCATCCGCCCGGTGTCCTCCACCAGCTGGAAGAGCTTGTCCTTGTCCCGCTCCTGTGCGATGGCCCGCAGCGCCGTGCAGAAAAACAGGTCGATCTCGCCATCGGTATAGCCCAGCACCCGCGCGTGGTAGGAGTAAGCTGCCATGCCGCGCAGCCCAAAGAGGACAAAGGAGCACAGGCTCTTCCGGTCGGGGTCCGGCTCCTGCCACAGCTTCTGCATATCGTAGTCGGACACTGGTGCAGGTGCAGGGCTGGCCGAGGCAAAGGCTTCCTGCTTGGCCTTCCAGACCTTATCGGTCAGCTGCGCCACCGTCTGGGGGTCGAAATCAACATTGGTGATGGTGGTGAACAATCCTTCCGTCAGCAGGAGTGCCTGCGGGGGCCGGATGGGTCTGCCGATGTCCAGCAGCAGGGTGGCAAAGCCGATGAGTGCCCCGGTGAGCTTGTCCTGCGCGTCGGCTGTCTCGGCTGATTTGCCGCAGACACCCGCTTTTCCGGTGCAGGCCGTGCAGTTTGCCGCCTGCTCGCATTGATAACAGAACATCATTTCGTCCATGCAAAAACCTCTTTTCGTTTGATGAAAGGAGTATGAGCGGGGCGGCAGACGGTTATGCAGGCAGGCGGGGCAAACCAAAAAAAGCCGCACCCTCGCGGATGCGGCCCTTGCTGTTTTTTGGGGAAAAGCTTAGTAGGTGATGCCCTGAGCCATCATAGCGGTGGCGACCTTCAGGAAGCCGGCGCAGTTTGCACCGACCATCAGGTTGCCCTCGGAGCCGGCAGCCACAGAAGCGTCATAGGAAGCGTGGAAGATGCCCTCCATGATGCCCTTCAGCTTTGCATCGACCTCCTCAAAGGTCCAGCTCAGACGCTCGGAGTTCTGGCTCATCTCCAGACCGGAGGTAGCCACGCCGCCGGCGTTGGAGGCCTTTGCGGGTCCGTACAGGACGCCGTTGGACAGATAGACCTCGATGGCCTCGGGAGTGCTGGGCATGTTAGCGCCCTCGCAGACCACGGTGCAGCCGCCCTTCACCAGAGCCTCTGCGGACTCCTTGTTGATCTCGTTCTGGGTAGCGCAGGGCAGGGCGATGTCGCAGGGGACAGTCCAGACCTTGGTGCAGTCAGCAACATAGGTCGCATCCTTGTGGGTCTCAGCATACTCCTTGATGCGGCCGCGGCGGACTTCCTTCAGATCCTTGACGTAGGCCAGATCGATGCCGTTGGGGTCGTAGACATAGCCGTTGGAGTCGGACATGGTGACGACCTTGGCACCCAGCTGGGTGGCCTTCTCGCAGGCATAGATGGCGACGTTGCCGGAGCCGGAGATCACCACGGTCTTGCCCTCGAAGCTGTCGTTGCGCATACACTTCAGAGCCTCAGCGGTGAAGTAGCACAGGCCGTAGCCGGTGGCCTCGGTACGGGCCAGAGAGCCGCCGAAGGTCAGGCCCTTGCCGGTGAGCATACCGCCCTGAAAACTGTTGGTCAGGCGCTTGTACTGGCCGAACATATAGCCGACCTCGCGGCCGCCGACGCCGATGTCACCGGCAGGGCAGTCCACAAACTGGCCGATGTGGCGGTACAGCTCGGTCATGAAGCTCTGGCAGAAGCGCATGACTTCCATGTCGCTCTTGCCGTGGGGGTCGAAGTCAGAGCCGCCCTTGCCGCCGCCCATGGGCAGGGTGGTCAGGCTGTTCTTGAAGATCTGCTCGAAGCCGAGGAACTTCAGGATGCCCTGATTGACAGAAGGGTGGAAGCGCAGGCCGCCCTTGTAAGGGCCGATGGCGCTGTTGAACTGGACGCGGTAGCCGCGGTTCACCTGAACCTTGCCCTGATCATCGACCCAAGGCACACGGAAGGAGATGATGCGCTCCGGCTCGACCAGACGCTCGATGAGGCCGGCCTTCTCGTACTCGGGGTGCTTCTCCACGACGGGCTGGATGCTCTCCAGCACCTCACGGACAGCCTGCAGGAACTCAGGCTCGTTGGCATTGCGCTTCTCGAGGCCCTCGTAGACACGCTTCAGATATTCATTCGTCAGCATAGTAAGATACTCCTTTTCCCTTAACTCTATCGTGTAGCTCTATTATGAGGCCCCAGCTCTCCCGTCTCCACGGCAGGGACAGTGAACCTCAGCACACTTCGTTATTATAAAGCTTTATCCGCCGATTTACAAGATGGCCCGCCCTGCAAAAGCTGGAAAATCTTTCAAAAAAGCTACAGAAAAGATGAACATACTTCACAAAAAAGAACGGGTGCTTCAAAAAGCGGCGATAACGCCTGATTTTGCGAAAGAATAAAAATCCCCCTGCACCGGCCCGGGAAGGGCGGTGCAGGGGGGATAAGTCTTACTTCAGCAGCTTCTCGCAGGCGTCAGCGGCACCCTCGAGGAACTGTCCGCCGTAGGTCTCGATCATGCCGGCGTCGGACAGCGCGGCCAGCTGGGGGTCGATGGGGCACTTGGCCAGCACGGGCAGGTGGTGCTTTGCGGCCACCTCGTCCACATGGCTGTCGCCGAACACATTGATGTGCTTGCCGCAGTCGGGGCAGACGATGTAGCTCATGTTCTCGACGATGCCCAGCATGGGCACCTTCATCATCTCGGCCATGTTCACAGCCTTGGCGACGATCATGCTCACCAGCTCCTGCGGGCTTGCCACGACCACGATGCCGTCCACAGGCAGGCTCTGGAAGACGGTCAGGGGCACATCACCCGTTCCCGGAGGCATATCCACGAACAGGAAATCGACGTCCTTCCAGACCACATCGGTCCAGAACTGCTTGACCGCACCGGCGATGACGGGGCCGCGCCAGACGACGGGGTCCTCTTCGTTCTCCACCAGCAGGTTGATGCTCATGACGTCGATGCCCATCCGGCTCTGGATGGGCCAGCAGCCCTTGTCGTCCGCCATGGCGCGGCCATGGATGCCGAACAGCTTCGGGATGGACGGGCCGGTGATGTCGGCGTCGAGGATGCCGCAGTGGTAGCCGCGGCGTGCCATGGCGCAGGCCAGCAGGGCGCTGGTCATGCTCTTGCCGACGCCGCCCTTGCCGGACACGACGCCGATGACCTTCTTGACGCTGCTGTTGGGGTTGGGGGCGTCATGCTGGGGTGCAGCATTGCGGGAAGAACACGCTGCCCCGCAGTTGGAGCAGTCATGGGTACATTCTTCGCTCATTGTCTCATTGCGCACGGCCGTGGTACCGGGGTGCGCTTCCTCCTTGCATTCTTAGATCCTGTCTGGCAGAAAACGCTCCGCCAGATACAATATATATCATATCATAAAACTGGGAAAGAAACAACCCACGCCGCCGCTCATATTTCCCAGAGCGGCGTGCATACCTATAAAAAAATACGAGCAGGAAAGGGAGGGGGCGCAGTGGGAAAGAGCTATCTGAAAAACGCAGCCCTGATGACCGGAGCAGATGTCCTGCTCCGGCTGGCGGGGATGGGGCTGCGCATCTGGCTGGCGAACGCGCTGGGCGGCGAGGGGATGGGGCTGTATCAGCTGGTGCTGGCGGTCTACTCGCTTTTCGTTACGCTGGCGACGGCAGGCGTATCGGTGGCGGCCACCCGCCTGATGGCCGAAGAGCTGGCCCGAAGCCCGGCCGAGGCCCGGGGGATGCTGCGCCGTCTTCTGCTGGCGGGGGCCGGGCTGGGAGTGGCGGCGCTGGCGGCCCAGTTCGGTCTGGCCGACCTCGCCGCACGGTGGTGGCTGGGAGATGCCCGGGCGGCGGGGGCGCTGCGCGTCTCGTCGCTGGGCCTGCCGTGGATGGCGGTGTCGTCGGTGCTGCGGGGCTTTTTCATCGCCCGGCGGCGGGTCGAGCCGAATGTCCTGAGCCAGCTGGCTGAGCAGACCGTCCGCATCGGCATCGTCTGGGCCGCGCTGGGCCGGGCCGACGCTCTCGGATGGGATGCGGGGCAGCGCTGTACGGCAGTGCTGGGCGCAACGGCGGCCAGCGAGGCCGTCAGCACCGGTCTGATGGCCCTGTTCTACTGCCGGGAGGCCCGCCGCTGCTTCGGCTCACAGCCTGTACAGCGTCCCCATGACCCGGGGAGGCGGCTCTGGGACATCCTCTGGCCGGTGGAGGGCGGGCGATGTCTCGCCAGTGCCCTCCACACCGCCGAGAATATGTTGGTCCCGGCCTGTCTTGCAGTCTATCTGCAATGCTCCGGCGGGCGTGCCGAGGCTGTGACCCAGTACGGAAATCTGAAAGGGATGGCCCTGCCCCTGCTGACCTTTCCCTTCGGGCTGCTGGGGAGTCTGTCCGTCCTCCTGATGCCCGAGATCACCCAAGCCCATCTCCGGGGGCAGAGCAGGCGGCTCTCCGTCCTCATCGACCGGATGCTGCGGCTCACAGGCTATTTTTCGGCGCTGGCGGGGGCGGCATTCTGGGTGTGGGGACAGCCGCTGGCCGAGGCACTCTACGGCAGCGCGGAGGCGGGCAGCTATCTCGTCATCCTCGGCCCGGCCATGCCGCTGATGTACCTCGAGAGCATGGTGGACGGCGCGATGAAGGGGATGGGAGAGCAGAAAGCCGTCTTCCGGTACAGTATGTGGGACTCCTGCCTCCGCATCGCGGGGGTGGTGCTCCTGCTGCCCCGGTTCGGGATGAAGGGATTTCTCTTCGTGATCCTCCTGTCCAGCCTCTACACCTGCGCCGCCAACACCGGGCGGCTGCTGTCCAGCTGCGGCCTGCCGCTGCGACTGTGGCGGTGGCTGGGGGCGCCGGGTCTTGCGGGGACGGTCGGTGCCGGAGCGGGGCTGGCGCTGCGGAAGCTCCTGACCCCATGGCTGGCGAGAGGAGTGCCCGCGCAGCTGGCGGCGGTGGCGCTGGGCGGTGCGGGGATGATGCTGGTCTGCTTTGCGGCGGCATGGCCGCTGGGCCTCGGCGAGGAGCTGCGGGACGTGGCGGCAGGGGAGAGAAGACACAAAAGCGCTGGACATGGGGAGAAGAATCGAGTATAATGATACAGATACGATGGGGCGATAGGCCCTTGGGTCGAAAAAACGGCGGCTGGCGTCTCTCCGACACCGGCCCTGATGCAAAAGAGGACTTTTTGTGAAGGAAAAGAAAACAAGTATGCTGCAGGTGCTGGCCCGCCGGGCCTTTCTGGTGGTGCTGGACGCAGCCATCGTAGCCTTCAGCTTTTATTTTGCGCTCCTGCTCCGCGCAGACGGCGCAGTCGAGGCCTCATGGTGGCCTCACAACCGCGCCCTGCTCTACGCGAACCTGCCGTGGATCGTGGCGGTCTATCTGCTCAGCTTCTTGGGCGGGAGGCTCTACACCATCCTCTGGAAATACGCCGGAGAGCGGGACCTCATCCGTCTGGCTGGGATGATCGCTGCCCCGACGGTCGTGGTGTATCTGGTCAACCGCTGCTTCATCCATGGCGTGCTCTTCAACTCGGCCAACGCGATGGCTTCGGTGCTCATCTTCCTGCTCGTCGGCGGGAGCCGTCTGGCGTGGCGGCTCTTCCTGAACCACCCGCTGGGCGAGCGGCTGCGGGGCAATACCAGCAAAGACCCCAACCGCCCTGTGATGATCGTGGGCGCGGGCGAGGCCGGTGCGTGGGCCATCAACGTCTGCAAGAGCAACGGCAGCTACGGCCACCCGGTGGTGGCGGTGGACGATGACCCCGCCAAGCTGGGCCAGACCATCCACGGCGTCCCGGTGAAGGGTACGCTGGAGGAGATCCCCGACCTGTGCACCCGCTACAGCATCCACACCATCATCATTGCCATCCCGACCCTGCGGGGCAGCCGCCTGAACCATGTCATCGACCTCTGCGTCTCCACCCACTGTGCGGTGCAGATGCTCAGCGACCCCCAGCTTGTGGGGGCAGGCGCACCCCAGCAGGGGGCGTTCCGTGAGCTGAATACCGCCGACTTCCTCTCCCGTGAGGAGGTCACGCTGGACACGGCCCAGATCTCGGGCTACCTCACCGGCAAGACCGTGCTGGTGACGGGCGGCGGCGGCAGCATCGGCAGCGAGCTTTGCCGTCAGGTCATGCGCTTCAGACCCGCGAAGCTGCTCATCTTCGATATTTACGAGAACTGCGCCTACGAGCTGCAGATGGAACTGCAGCAGAAGTATGGCCGCGATGTGCCCATCACGGTGCTGGTGGGTTCCATCCGGGACAAGGCCCGTCTGGACGAGGTCTTTGAGACCTACCACCCCACGGTGGTGTTCCACGCCGCGGCCCACAAGCACGTCCCGCTCATGGAGATCAGCCCCGCCGAGGCCGTCAAGAACAACGTCTTCGGCACCAAGAACCTGCTGGTCAGTGCCAGCGAGCACGGCGTGGAGCGGCTGGTGCAGCTTTCCACCGATAAGGCCGTCAACCCCACCAGCGTCATGGGCTGCACCAAGCGCCTGTGCGAGATGCTCATCCAGACCTTTGCGGGCAACACCGACATGAAGTGCGTGGCCGTCCGCTTCGGCAACGTGCTGGGCAGCCACGGCAGCGTCATCCCGCTGTTCGAGGCGCAGATCAAAAAGGGCGGCCCCGTCACCCTGACTGACCCCAACATCGAGCGCTATTTCATGACCATCCCGGAGGCCGCACAGCTGGTGCTGCAGGCCGGCGCATTGGCTGAGAGCGGCAGCATCTATGTGCTGGATATGGGTGAGCCGGTCAAGATCATGGATCTCGCAAAGCAGCTCATCCGTTTCTACGGCTATGAGCCGGGCGTGAATATGGACATCAAGATCGTGGGTCTCCGCCCCGGCGAGAAGCTCTACGAAGAGCTGATGATGGACGAGGAACAGGACAAGATGCGCCGTACCGGCCACAATAAGATCTTCGTGGCTCCGCCCCGGAGCATCGACCTTGGCGAGTTCTATCAGCAGCTTCAGGAGCTGTCTGCCGCCGCCGAGCACAACGACGACAACGTCGTGGCCCAGCTGGCCAAGATGGTGCCCACCTTCACCCCTACCCGGGAGAACCTCAAGCTGTGAACTGCTGGCTGCACGGCATTCGGCCGTGTAAAAATATATGAGAGGGATGTATATCATGGAAAAGAAACCGTTTTTGACTGAGTCGATGGCTCAGGACATCATTCAGGACGTGCCCACCCCCTTCCACGTCTACGACGAGAAGGGCATCCGGGAGAACGCCCGCCGCATCAACAAAGCCTTCAGCTGGAATAAGGGCTTCCGCGAGTATTTCGCGGTCAAGGCTCTGCCCAACCCCGTCATCCTCCAGATCCTGAAGGAAGAGGGCTGCGGCGTGGACTGCTCCTCCCTGACCGAGCTGATGCTCAGTGAGGTGTGCGGCTTCAGCGGCAGCGACATCATGTTCTCCTCCAACCAGACCCCCGTGGAGGACATGAAGAAGGCCTACGAGCTGGGCGCTTATATCAACCTCGACGACGCCACGATGGTGGACTTCCTCGACCGGGTAGCCGGTGTGCCGGAGAACATCTTCTGCCGCTACAATCCGGGCGGCACCTTCCAGTTGGGCGAGAGCAAGGAGGGCTTTCAGGTCATGGACAAGCCCGGGGATGCCAAGTACGGCATGACCGAGGAGCAGATGATCGACAGCTACAAGAAGCTGGCTGCAAAGGGAGCCAAGAACTTCGGCATCCACGCCTTCCTCGCTTCCAACACCATTTCGGACGCCTACTACCCCGAGCTGGCCGCGATCCTGTTCCAGCTGGCGGTTCGCGTCCAGAAGGCCACCGGCGTCCACATCGCCTACATCAACCTGTCCGGCGGCGTGGGCATCCCGTACCGTCCTGAGCAGACTGAGAACGACATCATGGCCATCGGCGAGGGTGTCCGTAAGAAATTCGAGGAGATCCTGGTCCCTGCCGGGATGGGCGATGTCGCCATCTTCACCGAGATGGGCCGCTTCACCACCGGCCCCTACGGCGCGCTGGTGGCAACTGCCATCCACGAGAAGCACATCTACAAGGAGTACATCGGTCTGGACGCCTGTGCGGCCAACCTGATGCGCCCCGCCATGTACGGCGCTTACCATCACATCACGGTGCTGGGCAAGGAGAATGCCCCCTGCGACCACAAGTATGACGTAGTGGGCGGCCTGTGCGAGAACAACGACAAGTTTGCCATCGACCGGATGCTGCCCAAGATCGACATCGGCGACATCGTGTATATCCACGACACCGGTGCACACGGCTCTGCGATGGGCTACAACTACAACGGCAAGCTGCGCAGCGCCGAAGTCCTGCTCTGCGAGGACGGCTCCCACCGTCTCATCCGCCGCGCCGAGACCCCCCGCGATTACTTTGCAACGCTGGACTTCCTGCCCTTCATGAAGCCGCTGCTGGGCGAGTACGACGACTAAGCGGTCTTCTGAGACCATTACACCAGAATAAAGCGAGGAACGACGCAGATGTTTTTTGGATTCCAACTCACCTGTGGCCTGATGCTGGTCTTTTACGGGTATTCGGTCATGAAAAATCCCCGGGTCTGGGGCGATCAGGGCCGTCAGGCCGTCAAGGCTGAAAATTTCCCCGAGTACTGCCGTCAGAACGGACTTTTCTTCCTGAAGGCGGGCTTTCTTATGGCCCTCATCGGTGCACTGGACGCACTGGTAACGCTTTCGGGCCTGCTGTACGTCCTGCTGTACCTGTTCGGGCTGGCTTTCGCGTTCTATCCGCTCACCCGCTGGTGCAAAGAGAACGAAGGCTTTTCGTGGCCATGGCCTCGCGTCGAGAGCGAGAAAAAGCGCATCAAAAAGCTGCGTCAGCAGCAGGAGGCCGAAAAGGCGGAACGAGAAGAAAAGTAAATAGCAAAAAAAGAGGCTGCTTTTATAGCGGCCTCTTTTTGTTTTCTTAAATCAAACCATTTTCTTTGCAGTAGTGATAAATGCCGTCTTCAGCGCAGGGACGACAGACCACGCTGGCAATGGCTTTCAGGTCGGGGGAGGCGTTGCCCATGGCCACACTGTGGCCGACGGCCTGAAACATTTCTATATCGTTGTTCCCATCGCCGAAGGCCATCGCATCTTCCTTTGTCAGGCCGTAGTGGGCCAGTACCTTCCGGATGCCTGCGCCCTTGCCGCCCGAGGTGGGGATGATGTCTACGGCCCTGTCCCACCACGCGGCGATCTTTGCGCCGGTGGTGCCCTTGAGGATGGCGGGCCAGTCGCTTTCGCGGCAGCCCATCAGCAGCTGGAAAACTTCACCTCGGGAGACTTCGTCGAACTTATCGGAAATGACCGGCGCTCGTCCGCCGATGGCGTAATATGCCGTTAAATCGTCATCCGTTCCGTTGGAGAGCAGCTGTGTCCGTCCTGCGACCGACACCGGACGACCAAGCGCTGCGGCGTTTTGGATCAGCGTCTGCACATCCTGCGGCGGGATGGGGCTGGCAAAAATATCTCCGCGACGGTCGTAGCAGTAGGAGCCGTTGTAGGTAAGAAAGACGTCGAACTCCACGCCGTCGAATCTCGGCACGATGAGAGGGGAACGCCCGGTGGCGATGGCCAGCAGGATGCCGTTTTGCTGTAAGCGGCGCAGAGCATCCAAAGTCGGCTTGGTGATGCGCTTTTTCTCCATGTCGATGAGAGTGCCGTCGATGTCGAAAAAGATGATGCGGGGCTTGCGCATAATGTGTGACTCCTGTAAAATATTGAATTTATATTAGACCATGAGAAATAAGAAATTCTTTGGCTTGCTTATACGCGTAGGTGCGTTTACTTCCACCGGAAAGTGAATAACCAAGTGATTTGGAATATTTGGAACCAAAAAAACGCAAATCAGCGCCATAATAATTCTCATCAAGAGATTTATGAAATTTTGAATCATCCTTCACGGATTCGGCAAAAGAATAAAAAAGATCTTTATAACGGCAACGATTTAAATTTCCACTGACTGAATGATCGATGTCGCGATATACACAGAAAATAAAAAATGCTGTACGGTCCAGCTCATCTAACTGTGCGAAAACAATATCGTATAGCATTCGTTTTCCACTATAGTAAGAAACACTAATGTGCATTTCATCAGCAAAATGAAAAAGCTCTGGATTAGGAATCCTATCATGATCGACATATCTGGAAATCAAAGCGGATGCATCATAAAAAGACAAAACAGCTGGAACAGAATTACCGTGATCCAGCGCGAGATCATAGAGATAATCTAGTTGAGCTGTGCTTGGAGAAGATGGAATTTCACGGGAATAGGTTATGGGCTGTTCATATCCTAATTTAATAATACTGTATAATACATCTTCATCTTTGAAAATCCGGATATGGCGTTTAGTGCGCATTCTTCCGGTTTTGGTAAACTTCCCAGAAAAGGTATAATCGGAATAGTTAAGATTGCAGTCAGATAAATCGGAATAAAGCTGAGGATAAGAATCGTAATAATCGTTATCGTCATCAAATTTATTTGGTGACGATTTAGAATAAGAAACGGTTTTTGGGGAACTGGATGAAGAGAAAAAAGTGTTGAATAGAGAAGAAAAGAACCCCATAAAAACATCCCTTCCAGTTTAATCTGGCTTACTTATGAGCTGTGGGCTGGCCCACGATGTCGTAGATGTCACGCCCGGCAAGCGCCTCAAAATGTGCCTTGATGGCGAGGTTGATGTCCCATTTGTTCTGCGGATAATCGCCATAGCGGCGACGGACATCCTCCATCCGCTCGATGATGTCCATTACGCCGTCAGCTCCGGCCAGCGAGTCGCAAAGCTGAATCAGGCGGTCGTATTCGTCGTAGACCATTGTTGCAAGGCGGTTTTCAATGAGCGCCGTTTCTTCGGGGCTGGTGTCCCGATTGCCGACGTAATCTTCCAGCGACTGGTCGTTGAAGGAGTGGCTCAGGCAGACCCGCGCCACCTCGTCGTACCCCAGCGAGAGCATATAGCGGCAGCCATCCACGACATGGCCGAGATGCCGCTTACCGTATCGCCGCCCGATGTCGTGGAGGAGGCCCAACACATAGGCCTTGTCCGCGTCCAGTCCGCAGGCGGCGGCGATGACCTCGGCGCAGTGGGCTGCTGTGCGGCTGTGGTCGCCCCACGGGCCGGGGTTGTGCAGCTCGGCCTCTGTCAAAAGGGCCTCGGCGGTCTTGCGGTCAGGATACATCAGAACGCCTCCTTATAGTGCGTCGATGTCGGCCTGTAGTTTCTCGTAGAATTTCCCCAGATGGAGACCGTCGATGAAGCGGTGATTGACCTCCAGCGACATCCCCAATTTCTTGCAGCCATTTTCCTCGCCATATCTGCCCCATGTGATGCGGGGGATGTTGTCGTCCCGGTCAAAATCCCGCTCGTTGGTGCAGCCGGTCAAATCAAACCACGGTGTGCAGGAGATATAGATGAGGTTGTCGTTCTCTTCGTCCTGGTCAAGAAGGGTCTTCTGGGCAGCGCTTCTCGCCTGTGCGGAGGCACAGAACTCCGCAATGCCACCGACTTTTGGCAGGGTGACGATGTGAAACTGCTCACTGCCGGGTTTCAGGTCGGTCAGACTGGGAATGCGCTCATCCAGCAGCCACACCTCGCCGTCCCGGATGGCGTAGCGGAAATTCTTCACGCTGTTCACGGCGTCCGTCACGAGATACCCCATCGCGTAATAAAACGACAAATGCCGCTCCTTGACATAGCGGTAAAGGTTTGTTACATCCACCCGGAAGGTGACGCTGTAAAAAGGGTGGGAAACAGCGGAGAAAAACTCGAACAATTCAGCCCGCTCCCAGTGGGTCCTATCGACTTTTTCCATCTTGCTTCTCCTCGGCGGGGGCCTGCTTATTTTTATCCAGCGCGTCGAACTGCTTTACGATCTGCGGGTCTTTCAGTTTGATGACCTTGCCGGAGAGGTAGTGGAGGGTATTTTCCTCGGGAATGTCGAGGAAGCTGATACGGACGGCGCAGAGGGCCTGCGTCTTGGTGCCGGTGCGCTCGTTCATCTTCCGGTTGCCGTATTTGATGTCGCCCAGCACCGGCTTGCCCAGATAGGCCAGATGGGCACGGATCTGATGGGTGCGGCCGGTGATGAGGCCGATGCGGCAGAGGGCGAAGGGGCCTGCCGTCCGCAGTACATCCACATCGGTGATGATCTGCTTGCGGCGCTCGTCCTGGGACTGGTGGGCGTGGATGCTCACCTTGTTGTTCTTTTCGTCGTGTTCCCACCACGCGGTGAACCGTCCGCTCTGAGGGATGCCCACGGTAATGGTGTAGTACTCTTTTTTGAGCAGGTCGGTGCGGATGATCTCGTTCATGTCCCGGAGGGCGGCGTAGCTCTTGGCCGCGATGACGAGGCCCTCGGTGCCCCGGTCGAGGCGGTTGCAGATGCCGGGCTTGAAGCGGTTCTCGCCCTGCGGGTCGTATTCGCCTTTTTGGGCCAGATACTGGGTAAATGCGCCCACGAGATTCGCGTCGCCGGTGCGGTCGCTGTGGCAGAGCAGGTGGGTGGGCTTGTAGAGAACGGCGATGTTCTCATCCTCGTAGATGACCGTCACCTTGGGCTGGTTCTGCTGTTTCTTGGGGGCAGGCTTATGGGCAGGCTTTGCACCCTCCGGCGGGAAGAACTCGTCGTTGATGTACAGCTCGATGAGGTCGCCGGCTTTGATGCGGTCTTCGGGCGCACCCTTTTTGCCGTTGACCTTGATGCGCTTGTTGCGGAAGCTCTTGTATAAGAGGCTGGTAGGGAAGTCGCGGGTCACGCTCTGGACAAAGCGGGAGAGGCGGACGCCCTCGTCGTTGGCGGTGGCAGTGTATTGTTTCATAAAAGCATATCCTTTTTTGTTTTCTGAAAAGATGTCGTTTGTCTTTTTGCCGAAGCCCCCCTACAAGGAAAGCTGGAGAGGAGCCTGCGATGAGACTGAGAGGGCTGCTTCTACCTTATAATAATCTACTCTCCCCATGAAGTCAACGCAGAATATTTTCGGTCGGCTCTTGTCTTTTGCTGAAAATGGGGTACTATAAAAGAAACGACTGCAATGCAAAGGAGCACAGCTATGGCGGGACAGAACATAAGCCACGAGGGACACCGACAGCGGATGCGCACCCGGGTGGAACAGTACGGGCTGGAAAGCCTCGCACCCCACGAAGTGCTGGAATACCTGCTCTACATCACCAACGCCCGCCGGGACACCAACGGCATCGCCCACGCGCTGCTGGAGCGGTTCGGCAGCTTTACCGGGGTGCTGGAGGCCAGTGAAGAAGAGCTGTGCAGTGTGGCGGGCATCGGCCCGGCCAGCGCCCGGATGCTGCATCTCCTGCCCGAGGTGAGTCGATACTATGAGCACGACCGCACCAGGACCGAGGGTGCGCTGACGACCACCGAGCGGCTGGTGACTTACCTGAAGCCCCGCTTCGCCGGGGCAAGGCAGGAGAAGGTCCTGCTCCTCTCGCTGGACAGCCGCAGCCGGGTAAAGGGGGTCTGCTGGCTGAAAGAAGGGAACAGCCGGATGGTGGGTCTGGAGGTGAAGGATGTTGTCTCGGCGGCGCTCCGAGGCGGGACGGAGAGTGTTGTGCTCTGCCATAATCACCCGAACGGTGTGCCGCTGCCCTCCCGGGAAGACCTTGCCGCCACGGAAAACATCGTCCGTGCGCTGGGGCTGGTGAAAATACGCCTGCGCGACCACATCATCATCGCGGAAAATGAGTATTTTTCCATGCGGGAATCCAACCGCCTGCCCTTCTACGACTTCGAGACCGGCACAATGTTACGCCCATATGGAAGAGAATGATTTACATTATAAAATAATTGTGGTATAATAGCGCTACGACATACAACTAATCGTAGTTTCAAAAAGGAGGGCTTTTTGTGGCAGAGGAAAAATTCCATCTGGTGTCGTCCTACGCCCCCACGGGCGACCAGCCGCAGGCCATCGCCCAGCTGGTGGAAGGGGTAGAGCGGGGCGACCGCTGCCAGACCTTGCTGGGCGTCACCGGCAGCGGCAAGACCTTCACGATGGCGAATGTCATCGCCCAGTGCAACCGTCCCACGCTGGTGCTGGCCCATAATAAGACGCTGGCGGCTCAGCTCTGCACCGAGTTCCGCTCGTTCTTCCCGGACAATGCTGTGGAGTATTTCGTCTCCTACTACGACTACTACCAGCCGGAGGCCTATATCCCCAGCACCGATACCTATATCGAGAAGGACAGTGCCATCAACGACGAGATCGACCGTCTGCGCCACTCGGCCACGGCGGCGCTGTCGGAGCGGCGGGATGTCATCATCGTGGCGTCGGTGTCCTGCATCTACTCTCTGGGCGACCCTATTGATTACCGCAGCATGGTCATCAGCCTGCGGCCCGGGATGCAGATGGAGCGGGACGAGCTGTGCGAGAAGCTGGTGACGCTGCAATATGAGCGGAACGACGTCAACTTTATCCGCAATAAATTCCGCGTCCATGGGGACATCGTGGACATCTATCTGGCCTATATGAGCGAGCTGGCCATCCGGGTGGAATTTTTCGGCGACGAGATCGACCGCATCACCGAATTCAACCCCCTCACCGGCGCAAAACAGAACGTGGTGAAGCACGTTGCCATCTTCCCGGCCAGCCATTATATCGTCAGCGCCGACAAAAAGGCTGCGGCCATCGAGAAGATCCGGGCAGAGTGCGACGCGCAGGTAAAGCAGTTCACCTCGGAGGGTAAGCTCATCGAGGCCCAGCGCATCCAGCAGCGGACGAACTACGACATCGAGATGCTCACCGAGGTGGGCATCTGCAAGGGCATTGAGAACTATTCCGCTGTCCTGTCGGGCCGCGCGCCGGGTAGTATGCCCACGACCCTGCTGGACTATTTCCCGGAGGATTTTCTGCTCTTCGTGGACGAGAGCCATGTCACCCTGCCGCAGGTGCGGGCCATGTACGGCGGAGATTATGCCCGCAAAAAGACGCTGGTGGAGTACGGCTTCCGCCTGCCGTCGGCCTTCGACAACCGCCCCCTCAAGTTTGAAGAGGTGGAATCCAAGCTCAACCAGATGATCTTCGTCTCGGCCACCCCCGGCGAGTACGAGCGCCAGAACAGCACGCAGGTGGCCCAGCAGGTCATCCGGCCGACCGGTCTGCTCGACCCGCTCATCTCGGTGCGCCCGGTGGAGGGGCAGGTGACAGACCTCTTGGGCGAGATCAATGCCCGCATCCAGCGGCATGAGCGCGTCCTTGTCACGACCCTGACCAAGAAGATGGCCGAGGACCTGACGGATTACTTCACCGAGCAGGGGATAAAGGTCAAGTATATGCATCACGAGGTGGACACCTTTGAGCGGATGGAGATCATCAAAGACCTCCGCCTCGGCACCATCGACGTGGTGGTGGGCATCAACCTGCTGCGTGAGGGCCTCGATCTGCCCGAGGTGAGCCTTGTGGCCATCCTCGACGCCGATAAAGAAGGCTTCCTCCGCAGTGAGACCAGCTTGATCCAGACCATCGGCCGTGCGGCCCGCAACGCAGAAGGTCTGGTCATCATGTACGCCGACGAGGTGACGGACAGCATGGACCGCGCCATCACTGAGACGGAGCGCCGCCGCGCCATCCAGACGGCCTACAACGCCGCGCACGGCATCGTGCCCAAGACCATCGTGAAGGCCATCCCGGACAGCATCGAGATCAGCGACAAGGCCGAGAACGCCAAGATGAACACCCGGCGGATGGGCAAGCTGGAGCGGGAAGCCGCCATTGACCGCCTGACCCGGGAGATGAAGGAGGCGGCGAAGCTGCTGGAATTTGAGCACGCGGCCTTCCTGCGCGACCAGATCGACCGTCTGCGCCGGGGCGAGAACCCCACCGTGGATTCCTCGGCGGAGACAGAGCGGAAGCAGAACCATGCACAGACACAAAGAAGAGGGAGAAAGTACCTTGGCAAACGATAAAATAGTCATAAAGGGTGCGCGGGAGCACAACCTGAAAAATGTAAATCTGACCCTCCCGAGGGAAAAGCTCATCGTCATGACCGGCCTGTCCGGTTCGGGCAAATCGAGCCTCGCCTTCGACACCATCTACGCCGACGGCCAGCGCCGCTATGTGGAGAGCCTGTCCAGCTATGCCCGGATGTTCCTTGGCCGGATGGACAAGCCCGATGTGGACGAGATCACTGGCCTGTCACCGGCCATTTCCATCGACCAGAAGACCACCAGCCACAACCCTCGTTCTACCGTGGGCACTGTGACCGAGATCTACGATTACCTGCGCCTTCTGTACGCCCGTGTGGGCGTGCCCCACTGTCCGGTCTGCGGGCGGGTCATCAGCCAGCAGACCGTGGACGAGATGGTGGACGCCGTCCTCAAGCTGGAAGAGGGGACGAAGTTTCAGGTCCTTGCCCCCGTCGTCCGCCAGCGCAAGGGCACCCAGCAGAAGGAGCTGGAAGCCGCCCGCCGCGCTGGCTATGCCCGCGTGAAGATCGACGGCAACCTGTACGATCTAGACGAGGAGATCACGCTGGAAAAGAACATCAAGCACACCGTGGAGGTGGTGGTGGACCGCCTCGCCCTGCGCAAGGGCATCCGGGGCCGTCTGGCGGACTCGCTGGAGACCGCCCTTGCCCTCACCGGCGGCGTGGCCGAGGTGGACGTCATCGGCGGCGAGTGCATGACCTTCAGCCAGAATTTCGCCTGTCCGGAGCACGGCATCTCCATCAGTGACCTGTCGCCCCGTCTCTTCTCCTTCAATAATCCGCTGGGCGCCTGCGAAAAGTGCACCGGCCTCGGCACCTTCATGCGGGTGGACGAGGAGCGCATCCTGCCCAACCGGAATCTTTCCATCCGGGAAGGGGCCATCAAGGCCAGCGGCTGGTACTACGCCGAAGGCTCTGTGTCGGAGATGTACTATCTGGGTCTGGGCAAAAAGTACGGCTTCACGCTGGATACGCCGATCAAGGATATGAGCACTGAAGCCGTCAACGCCCTGCTCTACGGCACCAACGGTGAAAAGATCGAGATGCACCGGACCAACGAGTTCGGCAGCGGTGTTTATTACAACACCTTTGAGGGCATCGTCGAGAACCTTGAGCGCCGCTTCCGGGAGACCAACAGCGAGTGGATGAAGGAGGAGATCGGCAGCTTTATGTCAGGTGTCGAGTGCCCCGACTGCCACGGCAAACGCCTCAAGCCGGTGGTGCTGGCGGTGACCATCGGAGACAAGAACATCAGCGACTTCTGCGAGCTGTCCATCCGGGACGAGCTGAAGTTCATCGCCGACAATGAGCCGGAACTGACCGAAAAACAGAAGCAGATCGGCGGCCAGATCATGAAGGAGATCAAGAACCGCCTGCAGTTCTTGCAGAGCGTGGGACTCGACTACCTCACGCTGGCCCGGGCGGCAGGCACTCTGTCCGGCGGCGAGAGCCAGCGCATCCGCCTGACGACCCAGATCGGCAGTGCGCTCTCCGGCGTGCTCTATGTGTTGGATGAGCCGTCCATCGGCCTGCATCAGCGGGACAATGATAAGCTCATCGCTACGCTGAAAAATCTCCGCGACCTTGGCAATACGGTCATCGTGGTCGAGCACGATGAGGATACCATGCGCAGCGCGGACTATATCGTGGACGTCGGCCCCGGCGCAGGCGTCCATGGCGGTGAGATTGTGGCTGCTGGCTCGGTGAAGGACATCTGCAAGGCCAAGCGCAGCATTACCGGCGACTATCTATCGGGCCGCAAGCGCATCGAGGTGCCCCAGACCCGCCGCACCGGCAATGGCAATTTCCTCACGGTGAGGGGGGCACGGGAGAACAACCTGCGGAATATTGATGTGAAGTTCCCGCTGGGAGAGTTTATCTGCGTGACGGGCATCTCTGGCTCGGGCAAATCGAGCCTCATCAATGAGATCCTGTATAAGACGCTGGCCTGTGAGTTGAACGGCGCACGTTCCCGCGCAGGCAGATGCGATGGGGTAGAGGGCCTCGAATTTGTGGATAAGGTCATCGGCATCGACCAGCAGCCCATCGGCCGGACACCCCGCTCCAACCCGGCCACCTATACCGGCGTCTTCAACGACATCCGCACCGTCTTTTCGCAGACACAGGACGCCAAGATGCGGGGCTATGGCCCGGGACGGTTCAGCTTTAATGTCCGGGGAGGCCGCTGCGAGGCCTGCGAGGGCAACGGTATCCTCCAAATCGAGATGCACTTCCTGCCTGATGTCTACGTCCCCTGCGAGGTCTGCAAGGGTGCACGTTACAACCGGGAGACGCTGGAAGTCAAATATAAGGAAAAGACCATCTCCGACGTGCTGAACATGACAGTGGAGGAGGCAGTGGTCTTCTTCGCCAATCAGCCGAAGATCGCCCGCAAACTGCAGACCCTGCTGGATGTGGGGTTGGGCTATGTCACGCTGGGACAGAGCGCCACGACCCTTTCGGGCGGCGAAGCCCAGCGCGTCAAGCTGGCCAATGAGCTGGCCCGCCGCAGCACCGGCAAGACCGTGTATATTCTCGACGAGCCGACTACGGGCCTCCACATCGCGGATGTCCACCGCCTCATCGAGGTGCTGCAGAAGCTGGTGGATGCGGGCAATACCGTCATCGTCATCGAACACAACCTCGACCTCATCAAGTGTGCCGACCACATCATCGACCTCGGTCCCGAGGGCGGAAGCGCCGGCGGACTCATCGTGGCGGAGGGAACACCCGAGCAGGTGGCAGAGGTACCGGAAAGCTTTACCGGCCAGTACCTCAAGCCGCTGCTGGACAAGGACGCCCGCCTCCGCGCAGAGGGAAAATAAGGATACAGAAGCAGACAGAGCCGCAGCCCCCGAAAGGACTGCGGCTCTGTTGTTTAAAAAAGCTTCGGATAAAATAAAAAAGCTCCTCAGTCGAGCTAACCCGAAGGTTGTTCGACTGAGAAGCAAATGGTCCAGCAAGACTGGACAAATCCGAACTTTTTCCCTCTGCCGAATCGGCGGTCAAAGTGTCCTCAAATCGGACGGTTTGGGTGCCATCCTTGTAGTTAAATGTAATCAACATCCTATCATCATACAGGAAAATGGCATTTACAAAAATTTCAATTAGCGCTTTCCGCTGTTTTTTCTGCGAAATATCGAATTTTCTAAATTTCAGCAACCAGAATCGAATAAAATCTTCGTTGAAGCTGGGCTTCTTCAACTTTTCATCTGCAATTTTTGCAGTCAGCTCATCTTTCTGAATTTCCAGCGCTTCCAGACGCTCTTTCGTTGTCCGGGTGTACAAGCCGTCCTCGATGGCCTTCATCAGGTTGTCCAGCTTTTTGTTAACCTCTCGCAGTTGCTTTTCCAGCAGCGGAATCGTGGTGTTTTCCTGATTCTGGACATCCATGACGAGCTGAACGATCTTGTCGATCACCGCATCGTCCTGAATCAGCTTCATGGTCTCCCGAACAACCAGATCTTCCAGCCAGTCCTTCTGCACGGTCTTTTTGTTGCAGCCCTTGCGCCGTTTGACGTTGGCGCATTTATAATAATAGTAGGTGCGTCCGGTGGCGCTGGTTCCGCTTTCGCCGAACATCAGTGCACCGCACTTACCGCAGAACAGCTTGGTGGTCAGCAGATATTCCTCGTCTGCCTTGCCACAGGCAGGGGCACGCTTGTTCTTATCCAGACGCTTCTGCACCCGGTCAAACAGGTCTTTCGGAACAATAACCGGAATTGCATCCGGCACAACGATATCCCGGAAAGACAGTTCGCCAATGTACCGACGGTTCTTCAGCATGGTATTCACGCTGCTGTGGGTCATTTTGCCGCCCAGCATATTGCGGACACCCTTGTCGTTGAGAAAGTTTACGATCTCCACCATCTTATCGCCGTTGTCATACCGCTGAAATGCTTCCAACACCAGCGGAGCGGTCAGCGGGTCAAGATGATAAAACTTTTCCTCGTCGATTTTGTAGCCAATGGTTCCTGTGCCGCCAGTACATTTCCCTTTCAGGGCGTTCTCGGTCTGACCACGGATCACCTTTTCGGACAACTCAGCGGAATAGTATTCCGCCATACCTTCCAACAGTGTTTCCACCAGAATGCCCTGTGAGCCCTCGGCAATGGGTTCCATAACGGAAATCAGGTGGACACCGTTCTTTTTCAGGA
>NZ_DAWCVJ010000040.1:0-22409 GCF_052358865.1 Faecalibacterium sp. | reverse complement strand
CCACCCCCCCCCCCCCCCACCCCCACCACCCCGGGCCCGCCGTATAATGAATCAGAACAGAGGTTTGCCTTACGCCCGGAAGGAAGAAAATGCGAGCGGGGAAAGACCTCTGAAACAATGTGGAGGTTTTAATTATGAGACTGGATATGATTTCCCGCCGCCGTTTCCTCAAGAGCGCTGGTGTTGCGGCTCTGGCTGTTGCCGCAGCAGGTGTGCTGGCAGGCTGTGATGGCGGCAGCAATAGCGGCAGCGGCAATGTTACCCCTGCTCCTGTTCCCGGTGCAACGGAGGATGTTAACATCGTTTTCTTTGATGATGAAACCAGCGACATCATTGGTGAGGGCATCCTGAAGAATGTCCTGAAGACGGCAGACCATGTTAACACCAACGATATTCCGGAGGACCAGTTCCCGGAGGGCTACCATGTGGCAAAGCCTAAGGATCTGGAGATCCGCATTAAGGATGACAAGAAGTATATCTATGTGTTTGTGACCGATGTTACCTATACCGACATCAGTAAAAAGGTCGAGATTACTCTGCATGATATGAGCAACTATGGTGCAGTGATCAAGACCACCGCGACCATCAACAAGGATGCAACCACTGTTATGCCGAAGGAAATCGAGCTGCCGGAGGGCTATGAGTTCTATCCGGAATCCAACTACAAGATGGATGAGGGATATAGTCTGAATATGGAGTTTATGGTTCAGAAGATCAGCGGCTAAATATTTTTGGTATTCTTCCATACAATATCTACAGAGGCTTCCCCTTCGAGGGGAGGCCTTTTTGCGTCCCGCGAGTTATGATTCACAAACCGTTCATTGTGTTTTGGCGGGCAGGATGATACAATAGAGAAAAATCCAGAAAACGCAAAGGAGCAAGACCATGAAACAATATCCCGGCTATACCCTCGTCAAGCGCGAGGAGTGCCCCGAACAGCACGGGACGCTGACTGTGCTGACCCACGACGTCAGCGGGGCGGCTGTCCTGCTGGTGGAGAATGAAGACGACAACAAGGCCTTCGGCATCGGATTCGGCACCTTTCCCTCCGACGATACCGGCGTGTTCCACATCCTCGAGCACTCGGTGCTGGCGGGCAGCGAGAAATACCCGGTGAAGTCGCCGTTTTTGCAGCTGCTCAAGAGCAGCATGGCCTCCTTCCTGAATGCCATGACCTTCCCGGACAAGACGGTCTACCCCTTCGCAACGCCCAACGAGACGGATTTCAAGAACCTGATGGACGTCTACCTCAACGCGGTGTTCTGCCCGCTGGCGATGGTGGACCGGGGCGTGTTCGAGCAGGAGGGCTGGCACCGGGACGAGGACGGCACGGTGAGCGGCGTCGTCTACAACGAGATGCAGGGCGCACTGGCGACGCCGGATGCCCAGCTGCAGAACGCCCTGAGCCGGGCGATGTTCCCGGACACGGCCTACGGCTTCGTCTCCGGAGGCGACCCGGCCTCCATCCCGGCGCTGACCTATGAGAAGTATGTCCGGGTCTACCGCCGTCATTACAGTGCGGACAACTGCTGCATCACCCTCTACGGTAAGATGGACATGGCCGAGAAGCTGGACTTCCTCGATGAGCAGTATCTGAGCCATATGCCCAAGAGTGTCAGCCGCCCCCGGCTGACGGTACAGGACGAGCAGGCCGGTGTGCGGCTGCACATCCCCTACTACACCGAAAAGCCCGAGCCGGACGAGGCACAGTGCGCGCTGGCGTGGTACACCGGCGCGTTCGCGGACCGGGAGCGCCAGCTGGGTGTGGAGATCCTGCTGGACGCCCTGCTGGGCAACAACCAGTCGCCCCTGAAAGCCGCCCTGCTGGAAGAGAAGCTGGGAGCGGACATTGATGTGGGCTTCGACGACAGCACCTTGCAGCCGACGCTGGAGCTGGTGCTGCGGGGGGCCACCGAGGCGTCGGCAGGGAAATTCGCTGCCGCTGTCCGGAATGCTGTGGACGGCATCCTCGAAAAGGGCATCCCCGAAGAGCTGCTGATGGCAAGCCTCAACTCCACCGAGTTCGCTTCCCTTGAGCGTCCGGGCAGCATCCCGGACGGTGTGCTGGACGCCATCCATGCATCCACCGGCTGGCTCCACACCGGTGACCCGGCCCTGCTGCTGCATACCAACGGGCTGTTCGCCTCGCTGCGGGAGAAGCTGGAAAAGGGGTGGTTCAACGAGCTGCTGCGGGAGCTGTTCGCGCCCGCGCCGGTGGAGGTCATCCAAGTGCCCGCCCTGCCCAAGAAGGAGGAAGAGGGCCGGGCCGCCCGCACCGACGGCAAGCTGGTGCTGGACCATCCGTTGACCGCTGCCGACCTCGGCGAGGGCAAGAAACTGACCCCGGGCCGGGGCGGGATGCTGGCCGGGGCTGAGCTGCTGCATCACCCTTCGGCGGGCAGCACCTACCTGAACTTCTACTACGACATCGGCAATGCAGCGCCGGAGGAGATGCCCTATCTGAACCTGCTGACCGATGTGGTGGACGAGCTGGACACCGGGAAGCACACGGCACAGGAGCTGAACACCCTGCGGAACACATGGCTGGGCCGCAGCGGTGCATGGGTGGACGGCTGGACCGGCCGCCAGCCGGGCCGACCGGTCCATGCAAAGCTGGTGGCAGGGATGAGCCTGCTGGAACGCAGCCTCGAAAAGGCTGTGGAGCTGGGCGGCGAGTGGCTGTATGAAACGAAGCTCACCGGCCCGCAGGCGGAAGCCGCGATGGAGCGGGTGGTCAGCCAGCAGAAGCTGATGATGGAGCAGAGATTCCTGCGGGAGGGCCATGCCTTTGCGTCGATGCGTGCGGCGACCCACTTCTCGGTGGAGGCCGCCATGAACGAGCGGTGCAGCGGCGTGAGCTACTACCACTTCCTCTGCGGGCTGCAGGAAGAAGCCGACTGGGCCGGACTGGGCCGGAGGCTGGAAGCGCTGCGGGAGAAGGTGCTGGGCGGGAATGCCCTGACGGTCAGCCTCCACGGCAGCGATGCAGCACTGGACACCCTGAAAAAGCTGCTGCCCGGCAGTGCTTTTGCGGCCGGAGAGCGCCGCGCAGCGGTGCCCTACACCGAGGAACTGACGGCACCGGTGAACGAGGCCTTCGTCATCGACGGCGGCGTGAACTATGACGTGCTGGCATGGCCGATGGAGCGGCGCTTGGAGCGGAAGGTTCTGGCCCGAGTGATGAGCTACGAGTATCTGTGGCACAGCATCCGGGAGGTGGGCGGCGCTTACGGCACCGGCATGGTGACCCAGAACGACGATGTGGAGTACCTCTACACCTACCGTGACCCCCATCTGGCGGAGAGCTACGAGGCCTTCGCCGCCGGGCCGGCAGAGCTGGCGGGGCGCGATTACACCGAAAACGATATGAACGAATTCATTGTGGGCGCTGCGGCCAAGCTGGACACCCCGCGCAAGCCCCGGGACGAGGCTGCGGCCACCGACTGCAAGTATTTCTGCGGCATCACCGACGAGATGAACGCCGCCGAGCGGAAGAGCCTGTGCAGTGTGGATGCTGCCGCCCTCAAGGCTGAGGCGGCGGACCTGTCTGTCCGGATGGAGAAGGGCGTTCGGGTGGCGTTCGGCAGCAAGGAGGCCGTGGAAGCCGCGAAAGCGCTGTTCGACCGGGTGGAAACACTGTAAAAGAAAACGGAGCACCTCCCGGAGACTTTGCGCAGAAAATCGTGCAAAAATCCCCTGTCTGTGGAAAAGAACACAGGCAGGGGATTTTTCTTACCTGAAAATATTACTATAGGGATAAAACGCCACGAAAGATACAAAGGTAAATCAAAAAGTATGTACTCCTGCGGAGGGAAAAAGCGTGGTATCCTTTTGCCAACGAAAGAACGAAAGGATGTGAGAACACAGGATGGGGCAGGAAAAGCAGGAGGCGTCCAATGGGATGAAAAATCTTCAGAAGGCCGCAGACACCCTGAGCACCATGCTGGTGCAGGAGATCAAGGGCCTGAACGTCCGCCAGCGTGCGGCCCGGAAGGAAAAAAGCACCGACACTGGCCTCATGAAGGATCTCAAGGAGGCCACCGCCGTGCTGAAAGACCTGACAGGCGTGACGAAGACCCTGAACGACCAAGAAATGGAGGAAGAAGGGCGGGAATGCGGCGTGGTGCTGCTGCCGCCGGTGGAAGAGGCATGATGGAAGAAAACAAGGAGCGGAACATCGTCTGGAAGCCCCAGCCGAGGCAGCTGGAATTCATGCGGCGGCCTGAGCCGGAGGCGCTTTACGGCGGCGCGGCAGGCGGTGGAAAGAGCGACGCCCTCGTCATCGAGGCACTGCGGCAGGTGCACATCCCCCACTACCGGGCGCTCATCCTCCGCAAGACCTACCCGCAGCTGTCCGACCTCGTGGACAAGAGCCAGCGCTACTATCTCCGGGCTTTCCCGGAGGCGCAGTACAACGCCACGAGTCATGTGTGGGTCTTCCCCAGCGGGGCGAAGATCTACTTCGGCTCGATGCAGCACACGAAAGACCGGACGAACTATCAGGGTAAGGCCTTCGACTTCATCGGCTTCGATGAGCTGACCCACTTCGAGTGGGAGGAGTACAGCTATATGATGAGCCGCAACCGTCCCACCGGCCCCGGCACACGGGTGTACCTGCGGGCCACCACCAACCCCGGCGGAGTGGGCCACGGCTGGGTCAAGGCGAGGTTCATCACTCCCGCCCCGCCCGGAACCCCCATTGAGGAGGAGTGCACGGTGCAGATGCCGGACGGTACGGAAAAGATGCTCCGGCGGGCGAGGGTGTTCATCCCGTCCAGCGTCTTTGACAACCCCGCCCTGCTGAAAAACGACCCGGGCTATCTGGCCAGCCTCGCAGCCATGCCGGAGGCGGAAAAGCAGGCGCTGCTCTATGGCAGCTGGGACAGCTTTTCCGGACAGGTGTTCACCGAGTGGCGGAACGACCCGAAGCATTACGAGGACCAGCGCTGGACTCATGTCATCGCGCCCTTTGCCATCCCGAAGCACTGGAAAATCTACCGGGGGTATGACTTCGGCTATTCGAAGCCGTTCTCGGTGGGGTGGTACGCGGCGGACGAGGAAGGGCGGCTCTACCGCATCAAGGAGCTTTACGGCTGCACGGGCCGACCCGACGAGGGAACGCACCTCGACCCGGTGGAACAGGCCCGGCGCATCCGGGAGGCCGAGCAGAACGACCCGATGCTCCGGGGGCGGGTGATCACAGGCATCGCCGACCCGGCCATCTTCGACCAGAGCCGGGGCGAGAGCGTCGCGGATATGCAGGAGAAAAGCCCGAACTTCCTGCATTGGAGGCCCGGCGACCACACCCGTCTGGCGGGCAAGATGCAGTTCCACTACCGGCTGCATTTCGACGAGGAGGGCAGGCCGATGCTGCAGGTGTTCCATACCTGCAAACACTTCATCCGCACCATCCCGAACCTCGTGTACGACGAGAGCAATGTGGAGGACATCGACACCCGGCAGGAGGATCATATCTACGACGAGTGCCGCTATGTGCTGATGGAGAACCCCATCTCGCCGCCCCGGCAGATCGCCGAGCCGAGGGTGCGGGATGACCCGCTGGAGCTGCATGGGAGGGCGAGGGTGTATCGGATCTGAGAGGTTGACTTCGAGCAAAGCCCGCCAGCGGCAGAAACGGAAGTGCCCTGCGACAGAGGGCAGAAAGGAGTTACATTGGACGAGATGAGAGAAAAGCTGCCCATCGGGCCGGAGGAGGTGGGCGAGGCGGCACAGATCTTGCAGCGGTACAAGGCAGGCAAGGCGGCGCTGGACAAGCGCCTGGTGGATAACGAGCTGTGGTTCAGGATGGGGCACTGGAAGAACTACCAGAACCCCATGATGGAGGGCAAGCCCCAGCCGTCCAGCGGGTGGCTGTTCAACTCCATCGCCAACAAGCACGCCGACGCGATGGACAACTACCCCAGCCCCAACGTCCTGCCCCGGGCCGAGGACGATGAGGCTGCGGCACAGGCGCTTTCCAGCGTTTTGCCCGTAGTGCTGGAACAGGCTGACTACGAGCAGGTGTACAGCGACACATGGTGGCGCAAGCTCAAGCAGGGCACCGGCGTCAAGGGGGTGTTCTGGGACCCGGAGCAGCGGGGCGGCGTGGGCGAGATCAGCATCCGGCCCATGAACCTGCTGATGCTCTACTGGGAGCCGGGCGTGGACGACATTCAGGCGTCGCCCCATTTCTTCTCGCTGAGTCTGGAGGACTCGAACCAGCTGGAAGAGCGCTGGCCTCAGCTGGCAGGGCACACCGCCAGCGTCCTCGATGTGCCCCGCTACATCCACGACGGCGGCCTCGACACCAGCAGCAAGAGCGTCGTGGTGGACTGGTACTACAAAAAGCTCTCGCCGGAGGGCCGGAGCGTGCTGCACTACTGCAAGTTCTGCAACGGCATGGTGCTCTACGCCAGCGAGAACGACCCGGCACTGGCCGAACGGGGATTCTACGACCACGGCAGGTATCCTTTTGTGTTCGACCCGCTGTTCATGGAGGAGGACAGCCCGGCTGGCTTCGGGTACATCGACGTGATGAAGGAATGCCAGACCGCCATCGACCGGATGAACCACGCCATGGACGAGAACGTCCTGCTCTCGGCCCGGCAGCGGTATGTCCTGAGCGACACAGCAGGGGTCAACGAGGAGGAGCTGACCGACCTGTCCCGAGACATCATCCATGTGGCGGGGCGGCTGAACGACGACAGCTTCCGGCCGATGCAGACGGCGGGACTGCAGGGCAACAGCCTGAGCTACCGCAACAGCCGCATCGAGGAGCTGAAGGAGATCAGCGGCAACCGCGATATGACGCAGGGCGGCACTGCCGGAGGCGTCACGGCGGCTTCGGCCATCGCTGCTTTGCAGGAGGCGGGCAGCAAGCTCAGCCGGGATATGCTCAAGAGCGCTTACCGGGCATTTGCCAAGGAGTGCTACCTCATCATCGAGCTGATGCGGCAGTTCTACGACGAGGAGCGCATCTTCCGCATCACGGGAAAGGGCGGCGAGAGCGAGTTTGTCCGGTTTTCGGGCGAGGTGCTCCGCGCCCGGCCGGCGAAGGTCGTGGGCGGTGTGGAGCTGGGCAGCCGTGAGCCGGTGTTCGACATCGTGGTGAGCGCGGAGAAGAAGTCCACCTTCAGCCGTCTTTCCCAGAATGAGACGGCCAAGGAGTGCTATCAGCTGGGCTTTTTTGCCCCGGCCAACGCCGATGCGGCGCTGGCGGCACTGGAAATGATGGACTTCGAGGGCATTGAGAAGGTGCGCCAGCGGGTGCGGCAGAACGGCACCCTCGCCCGGCAGCTGGCACAGATGCAGGCCCAGATGGCCCGGCTGACGGGCCTGCTGGAAGCGCAGGAACAGCCTGCCCCGCCCAAGCTGAGCGGCCCGGCGGAGGAACTGAGCATGGCGGCGATGGCGAGGGCGATGAAGATGCAGAAAGGAGAAATGAGATGATAAAAGTGAACTATACCGAGCTGGACGGCCCGGCAGGCCCCACCTGCCGGTTGGAGGCCTCGGGCCACGCGGGCTATGCCCCCGCCGGGCAGGACATCGTGTGTGCGGGAGCAAGCACCCTGATGCAGACCCTCTGCGCCCTGCTGGCGGGCGAGGAGGGCACCAAGAGCGGCGCATGGGACGAGCCGGATGGCCCGCGTCTGGCGGTGACGGCGGCTACGCCCCAGAAGCCGTGGGTGGAGGGGGCCTTCGAATTCGCCAAGGCAGGCTTTGCCCTGCTGGCAGAGCGCTACCCGGACCATGTCCGCTTTGCCGACCTGAGCGGCCGGGGCGAACAGTCGATGGTGGACTTGCAGATGTTTGCCTCGGAGAGCGGCGATGCCGCCTCCTCGGCCCCCGCCCTCAGCCACGCACAGGCCCAGCAGGCCATCGCCTCCGGCACCATGAGGGCCGACGAGGGCAGCGGGGAAACTCCGGAGGTGCCGGCGCAGACTGCACCGGAAAAGCCGGAAGAGCCGCCTGCACCGCAGGAACGTCCTGCGCCGCTCCCGCCTGTCCCGGGCCTGCAGGCGGGAGAGAATGCCGTCCGTGCCCTCCACGCCCGCTGGGCCGCAGAGGAGGCGATGATCCGCCGGGACGTCCCGGGCTTCTCGCTCCGGCAGGAGCTTACGAACCCCGAAATGCGCCGTCTGATGGAGCTGCCCGGGATGCGGATGGGGGATGCCTACCGTCTGGCCCATTACAGTGATGCGCTGCAGCAGACCGCCCGGACTGTGGAGCAGGGCGTCGTGGAGCGCATCCGCCAGCGCTCGGCCCGCCCGGCGGAGAACGGCACCAGCCCCAGCGGCGCAGCCGTCACCCGCGCCGATGTGGCCAGCATGACCCGCGCCCAGCGCGAGGCGCTGGAACGCCGTGCGATGCACGGAGTGAAGATCAGTTTCTGAAGAAAACCTCTCCGATGCAGGAGGGGTCAAAAAGCAAGGAAAAGAAAGGACAAATGACATGAAAAACGACAACGTGAAGATGGATCTCCAGCTCTTTGCCGACGCTTCTGCAAGCCTGCAGAACACCACCGGCACCATGACCAAGGAAATGAAGACCTTCTACGAAAAGCGCCTCATCGATCAGGCCGAGCCGCGTCTGGTGCACGATCAGTTCGCGGACTACTACCCCGTGCCCCAGAACGGCGGCAAGACCATCGAGTTCCGCAAGTACGACAGCCTGCCCAAGGCCGACACCCCGCTGACCGAGGGCGTGACCCCCAACGGTCAGGCCCTGAACGTCACCACCATCACCAGCGATCTCCACCAGTATGGCGGCTGGACCCCGCTGACCGATGTTTTGCAGATGACCGCCATCGACAACAATGTGGTGCAGGCCACCCGTGTGCTGGCCAGTCAGGCCGGCCGCACCATGGACAGCATCACCCGCGATGTGCTGGCCGGCGGCACCAATGTCATCTATGCGCCGAAGCTGGGGGAGGACGGCACCGAGACGGCTGTCACCAGCCGCAAAGCGCTGGATAAGAGCTGCACCCTGACCCCGAAGCTGTTCTTTCAGGCGGCGGCGCAGCTGGGCGCGATGAATGCTGACCCCATCGGCGACAGCTACATCGCCATCATCCACCCCTATGCGGCCTACGACCTCAAGACCTGCAAGGAGTTCATCGAGGCCCACAAGTACGCCGACCCCGAGACCATGTACCGCGGCGAGATCGGCAAGCTGGGCAACATCCGCTTTATCGAGACCAGCGAGGCGAAGATCTGGAAGGACGGCACCTGCCCGACGGGTCTGGCCGTGTTCGGCACTCTGGTGCTGGGCGCTCACGCCTACGGTGTCACCGAGCTGGAAGGCGGCGGTCTGGAGCACATCGTCAAGCAACTGGGCTACGGCGACGACCCGCTGAACCAGCGCGCTTCCGTGGGCTGGAAGGGGATGCGTGCGGCGGAACGTCTGGTGGAACAGTATATGGTGCGTATTGAGAGCGTGTCCAGTTACTCGGGTACTGCGGCGGCGAATTAAGCCCTCTCAGTCACCTGCAGTGACAGCTCTCCCAAAAGGGGCAACGATTTCGACCGCCGCCAGCGGCGGAAACAGGGAGAAATTGTTGGGGCAGCGGCCAGCAGGATGCAAGCAACAGCGAAGCAGACGCTGGGAGCCGCAACCCGGGTGCGAAGCACCCATTGGCAAGCCGGGCAGCTCTGCGCTGGACGAGAAAGGCCCGGTAAAAAACAGAAAGGGCGGGCCTCGCTTACAAGGGCAGGCCCGTGGGAAGGAGAAAGCCATGGAAGAAAAGAAGAATGTCCGCATCCGGCTGTTCAAGGACAACAGCCGCTACAAGGGCGACCTGTTCGTCAGCGTCAACGGCGTGAACTACAAGATCCGCCGGGGCGTGGAGGTGGAGGTGCCGCCTGAGGTGGCTGAGGTGCTGGAGCACAGCCAGCAGCAGGATGAGTACACCGCCGCCCGCATCGCTGCAGCAGAGACTGCGGCCCAGTAAGAGAAACGCGGCCCGGCAGAAACGGCAGAGAAAGGCCGCCGCTGCCGGGCTTTTTTGGAAAAAGCGAAAGGAGGCTTTTTATGACGGTAGGAGAAGCGATGGAGCGGGCTGAGGAGCTGCGCCCGGGCAGCCGTGTCGCGGCCCGGACCCGGCAGCGGTGGCTGTGCGAGGTGGACGGGATGCTGCGGGAGCGGTTCTTCCGCCCCAGCGGTGCCGACAGCCGGGAGGGCGTGGGGGCAGACCTCGCGTGGGACGATGGCCTGCGGGACGACGATGTGCTGCTGGTGCCGCCGCCCTTTGACAGTCTGTACCCCCACTACCTGTGCGCCATGACCGACGCCGCGCTGGGAGAGAACGACCGCTACGCCGGGGAGCAGGCTCAATACAACAGCATTCTGGCCGAGCTGGCCGGGTGGCTGCGGCGGAACTGCCGGCCCGCACGGGGCAGTAGGTGGCGCTGGTGAAGGAGGGATGACAGATGATCCTTGCGAACCGGAACGGCCTGAAGAACACCCGGAATATGCTGCGGGTGTTCGGCGGGCTGAACGAGACGTACAGCTGCACCGAGGCGGAGTACAGCGCAGGCATCAACTTTTCGGCCCGGAACTTCCCGGCCCTGAGCACCCGTCTGCCCCGCCGGAAGCTGCGGGAGACGGCAGAGCTGAACGGGATGTATCACCTGAACGGCCTGCTGATGGTCTGCGGCACCCGCCTCATCTACACCCCGGACGACCCCGACGAGCTGGAAGTGACCCTAGAGAACGCGGTGGAGGACGGAAAAAAGACGCTGGTGGGCATCGGAACAAAAATTCTGATCTTCCCGGACAAGCTGGCCTTCGACACCGTCAGCCGGGAGGTGAGCGCACTGGGGGCGGTGTGGTCGGGGGCGAACGCCAGCGTGGAGTTTGCACCCTGCGATGCCGAGGGCAGGGTCTACGAGGTGAGCGGCAGCGGCCCTTCGGAGCCGGAAAATCCGAAGGATGGGCAGCTCTTCCTCCGGGTGGAGGACCCGGAGAAGCCATGGAGCAGCGAGAGCACGCTGGAGGTTTACAGCGAGGCGTCGGGCAACTGGTCGGCGGTGGTGCTGGACTGCTGCCGCATTTCGGCCAAGGGCGTCGGCGCAAATTTTCGGGCCGAGGACACCGTAGCCCTCAGCGGCTCGGGCGCAGAGCAGGCCGGGCAGTGGAGCGGGCTGGACGGCGACCGCATCGTCTGCGACGCCAGCGAGGACGCCCTGCGGGTCAAGGCCGACCCCGGCGGCGAGTGGTTCTATGGCCGTCTGACCCGCACCGGCGCAGCGGTGCGGTGGGTGAGTCTGGACGGCAGCGTCAGACGGGAGTTCGTCTCGGCGGAGATGGTGAGGCTGGAGCGCCGGGTGCCGGACATGGACTATCTGACCGAGTGCGACAACCGGATATGGGGCTGTTCCAGCAAGGAGAACGTCATCTACGCCTGCAAGCTGGGCGACCCGTCCAACTGGTTCTCCTACCGGGGCATCGCCGCCGACAGCTATGCTGTGACCGTGGGCAGCGACGGGGCGTTCACCGGCGCGGCCACCTGCATGGGATATGCACTTTTCTTCAAGGAGAATACCCTCCACAAGCTCTATGGCTCCAAGCCCTCGGATTTCCAGCTGAGCAGTCTGCGCTGCCGGGGCGTGGCAAAGGGCGCGGCCCGGAGCCTCTGCGTCATCAACGAGACGCTCTACTATCTCTCGCCCGACGGCGTGATGGCGTGGGATGGAAGCATCCCCACCAAGGTCTCGACGGCCCTCGACCCGGCCCGGCTGCGGAACGTGAAGTCAGCTCTGGGCGGTGCGCTGGACGGGCGGTATTACCTGCATCTCGTGCGGGGCAGCGGCGAAGCCCAGACCGTCCGGCTGCTGGTCTACGACACCGAGCGGGGCTTGTGGCAGGAGGAGGACGTCTGCTCCTACGAGATGACCGGCAGCGGCGGACAGCTCTACCTCTGGGATGGCAAGGCGGTCTGGGCGGCGGATGCGGAGCGGGAGGAGAACTGGCAGCGGGCCGACGGCCTCGAAGAGGGGGTGCGGTTCGAGCTGGTCAGCGGGGACATCGGGCTGGACCGCCCGGAAGAACAGTATCTTTCCCGGCTGACCCTTCGGCTCGAGGCCGAGGCGAAGAGCCGCTTCGAGCTGGCGGTGAGCTATGACGGCGGGGCGTGGGAGACACTGGCCCAGAGGACGGCCGACGGGCGGCGCTGCTTCGACATCCCCTTCGTGCCCCGGCGGTGCGGGAGCCTGCGGCTGCGGCTGAAGGGCCGGGGGCAGATCACCCTGCGCAGCCTGACCCGGACGAGCGCCGCCGCGAGAGGCGGTATTCTGGCACAGGAGGTGAACTGATATGGCAAGTGTCACAGGGCTTTCGAAGATCGGCCTGCCCCATCTGAGCGAGAACATGGATGCGGAGGATGCCCGTGCCATCCGCAACTACTTATACCAGATGCAGGAGCAGCTGCAATATGTGCTCTGCAATCTGGACGTGGAAAATATGTCGGAATCGCTGCGCACCCGGCTGAACAGCATCCAGTGAGAAAGGAGAAGCTATGAGTACCGAGAAGAAGAAAGAACAGCAGCTTTTGGAGGAGCTGAGTGCCCAGCCTGCGGCCCGGTCTTCCTACAGCACGGCAGGCCTGAGCAGCCGCAGGGAGGTGGAGAATGCGCTGGCAAAGGCGGAGTACAGCCCCAGCCAGAGTGTGACCGACGCGGCGGCCGACTTGAAGAACTGGCAGCAGAACCGTCCGGGCCAGTACGAGAGCGCCTATCAGGGCCGGATCGAAGACCTCATCGGTCAGCTGCTGGGGCGGGACAGCTTCCAGTACAGCTATGCACAGGACCCGCTCTACCGCCAGTATGCCCGACAGTACACCCAGAACGCCCGCAATGCCAGCGCAGATGCCGCCGCACAGGCAGCGGCCCTGACCGGCGGCTACGGTTCGAGCTACGCGGTCAGCGCGGCGCAGCAGGCGTATCAGCAGCAGATGGGTGCCCTGAACGACGCTCTGCCCTCCCTCTACCGGCTGGCGCTGGACACCTACAACAGCGAAGGTGACGATGTCGTGACCCGCATCGACCAGCTCAATGCGCAGGAACAGAACGCACAGGCGCGGTATAATGCGGAGCTGTCGGACTACTATAGTCAGCTCGACCGGAAGGGCAGCGCCTACAACGCCGCCTATGAGCAGGACTATGGCCGCTATCAGGACTATCTGGGTCGGCTGGACACCCTCTACGGCTATTACTCCGCGCAGGAACAGCAGGCGCGTGCCAAACGTCAGCAGGCATTCAGCAATGTGCTGAGTGTTCTGGGCGTCATCGGCGACGCGGTGCAGCTGGCCATCACCGGCACCACCGGCATCGGCTCGCTGGTGGGCAGTCTGGCGAATACCGGCTACAATATGTATGCCAAGGACCGCGCCTATGAGGCCGAGCGTGCTGATGCTGCGTGGAGCCAGCAGATGCAGGAGAACCAGCGGCAGGACAGTCTGGCCCAGCAGAAGTACAAGAACGAGCTGGCCGAGCGGCAGTATCAGGACGCCCTGCGTCAGCAGGAGTTCAACAACAATGTCACCAGCGAGAAGCTGAACATTGCCAAGGGAGAGTGGGCGCTCAAGCAGTCCAAGGCGGCCCAGAGCGCCCAGCAGGCCGCGGCAAATGCCGGGGCAAAGAGTGCGGGCGTCTCGGGCGGGGAGCCGGTGCTGACTTTGGGCGGCACGGTCGTGCCCTACAGCGCCGCACGCCTCTATCGTCAGGGCAGGAGCGACACGGCCATCCGGAGCGAGCTGCTGAAGGAGGGCTACTCTAACGAAGAGATCCAGAATATCCTGAAGCAGCTGGGAAGCTGAGAAAACGAAAAAAGGCCGCAGCCCAGAACACGGAAGGGTGTTCTGGGCTGCGGCCTTGATCTGGTTTGGGATGTTCTGGAGCTGTTTATAAAGTGGAGGAGGAAAGCGGCCTACGAGTTGCGGCACCCGGCATCCGCTGCACGGGACGCCCCACGGAGCTACCACAGTAGACATTCCTACAGATTGGAACCCGCGGGCTAAGCGACAGCCCACTGGGCTGATCGCTTACCTCGCCTGCGGCGAGGCCGCCCTGTTCTCGTCCCACTGTGCACCTAAAAGAAAAAGTCCGCTGCATTGCAGCGGACTTTTTAGTGGGGTGCCCAGTGGGACTCGAACCCACGGTCTCCAGATCCACAATCTGGCGCGTTAACCGACTACGCTATGGGCACCACATCAATGCGCCCGAAGGGACTCGAACCCCCGGCCCACTGCTTAGAAGGCAGTTGCTCTATCCACCTGAGCTACGGGCGCACGTTGTTATCCCATTGGGTTCTGATATGGTTCGCAGCTGTGAGTCGAAGCACGCTGCGAGAAATATAATACCATAGCCCCGGGGTTCTGTCAAGGGAAAATCAAAACTTTTTTGCACTTTCTTCAAAAACTGCCTCACAGCAGCCACATCCCTGCGAAGCCGAAGGCCAGCCCGAAGGCTGCGCCGACCAGCACATCCCGGATGAAATGCACCCCGGACAGCACCCGCAGCAGACAGATGAGGGCGGCGATGGCCAGCATCCCGACGCCGACGGCGGGGTAGAAGTAGAGCCACACCATCCCAAGGACGGCGGCGCTCAGAGCGTGGCGGGAGGGGCAGGAATTGCCGCGGGTGCTCTTCGGGACGAGGGGGACAAAGCCCGGCTGCTCATAAGGGCGGGGAAAGTTGAGTCTGGCCCGCAGGAGGGTGCCCATCCAGAACGCCAGCCCCGGCACAAGGATGGCCCGGGCGATGACCTGCATAAAATCAAGAGCGCCGCCGCCCCGCCCGGCGCGGAGCATCGCAAACCACCGGAGGTTGAGCAGCAGAAGGAGCGCCGGATAGCAGACGAAGGGCACGAGGGGGAGCCAGCGGTTGAGCAGGATGATGCCCTCCCGGAGGGCGGGATGCCCCTCGAGCCAGTCGGTCAGCTTCTTGTATCGTTCCGGTGTCATGGTGCTTCCTCCCTGAGAAGATCAGTCAAAGCAGGTGTTGAGGTAGTTTTCCACATCAAAAGGCTCAGGCGTGGAGTCCTTGCGCAGGTAGAGGGGGTGATGGGGGTGGCCCTTCTTGCTGCGGGGGCCGAAGGTCACCCACGGGATGTCGCGCTCCCGTGTCAGGGCCACCATCTCCCGCATCAGGCCGGGCAGATAGGCCCGCTTTTCGATGAGGGTGCCCCATGCAGCCCACATGGTGGGCTCGGTCTGGGCCAGCACGGCCCGCAGCCAGCGGAGGTTCTCGTCGCAGAGGGCGCGGTCGGGGGTCTTGTCCATATCGTTGGGGTTCGTGGCCCGCTGGGGGTAGACGTTGAACATGATCCAGCTGTCGAAGCCGTTGGCACTGGCCAGACGCTCCACGCTCTTCAGGGTGGGGTCCAGCGCGCCGGGCTGGGCGGTGCTGGGGTTGATGCCGATGCAGACCAGCGGGCGGCGGCCCACCCGGCCCAGCACATAGCGGTAAGGCTGGTAGGTGTGCGGCTCGTAGTACCAGATGCCGCCGGGGTATTCGCCGGCTTCCAGCCGGGGGAGAGTGTCACAAAGCATAGATTACCTCGCAAAAAATGGATGTTTCCTTTATCGTACCTTAAAATTTGCGGGAAAGCAACACCTTGCGGCGAGAAAGTCTCCCATATTTTTGATTTTCATGCTATACTAATCCTGTGAAGCTATCCCTCTTCATTTGCTGAAAAAGCAGAAGGAGTTTTATCTATGATGGAAGATTACCGCAGCGCCCTGCGTGCAGGCCAGCGTGCCTACCGGGCCAGTGTGGCCCGGGGCCAGTCGCCCTATCTCGCGGTGCTGGACGAGATCATTGCCGACGCAGACATCGTGGCGCAGGAGCCTCTGGGGCTGGTGGATATCCCGGCCGAGAGCATCGTGGGCACCAAGACCGCCGGACGCCACACCGCCTTTGCCTCCAACTTTATGCCCCTCCTCGAGGACGACACCGAGTTTGCCGTCAAGTGGTCGAACCTCTGTGAAGCCCATCTGGAAGAGGGCATCCATACCCCCATCATTGCCTTCGAGTACATGAACCGATTCTATGTACAGGAGGGCAACAAGCGGGTCTCTGTCCTCAAGTATTATGAGGCCGTCAAGATCCCCGGCACCGTCACCCGGCTCATCCCGGCCAGAAACGACACGCTGGAAAACAAGCTCTACTATGAGTTCCTTGATTTCTATAAGCTCTCCCGCATCAACAACGTCAGCTTCTCCCGGCTGGGCGGCTATGCGAAATTGCAGACGCTGGCCTGCAAGGCCACGGGTGAGGCGTGGACGGAGGACGACCGGCTGAATTTCTCGGCCCTCTACACCATGTTCAGCCAGCAGTTCTATGCGCTGGGCGGCGGCTCGCTGGGGCTGACGCCGGGAGATGCTCTGCTGGTGTATCTGTCGGTGTACCGCTATGCCGACGCCTGCCAGTCCACCCCCACGAAGGTGCGGGAGAATCTGGCCCGGCTCTGGGACGAGGTGAAGATCCTTGCCGAACCCCACGCCGTGGAGCTGCTGCTGGAGCCGAAGCGCAGCGCGGAGCCGCTGCTGAGCAAGCTGAACATCTTCAGCTCCCGGCCCAGCGAACTGCGGGTGGTCTTCCTCCACGAGCACAACGCCCAGACCAGTGCGTGGGTGCGTGGACAGGACAAGGGCCGTGCTGCGCTGGTGAAGGCGTTCCCCGACAAGCTCTTCGTCAGCTGCCGGGAGAACATCAACCCCGAGGTGGATGCCGAGCAGGTGCTGGAAGAGGTGGCCCACGACCATGCGGACATCGTCTTTACCACCAGCTCCCGGATGCACACCGCCTGTCTGAAGGTGGCGGCCCAGCACCCCAAGACCCGCTTCCTCAACTGCTCCCTCAACGCACCCCATCCGCTGGTGCGCACCTACTACCCCCGCACCTACGAGGTGACGTATCTGCTGGGGATGCTGGCAGGCATCGTTTCCCGCAGCGACCGGGTGGGCTATGTGGCCGCGAACCCGGTGTACGGCGTACCGGCGGCCATCAACGCCTTTGCACAGGGCGTGCGGGCTGTCCGGCCCGAGAGCCGGGTGGTGCTGCGGTGGGCCTGTCTGTCGGATGAGAGCCATCCGCAGGACTTCTCCGACCGGAAGGACATCGAGGTCTTCTACAGTCAGGACTTCCGGGAGCCGGAAGGGACCTACCGGGATTACGGACTCTGCCGCCGCCTGCCCGACGGCGTATTGCAGCCGCTGGGCCTGCCGGAGTGGCGGTGGGATGTCTTTTTCACCGAGATCGTCCGGTCGGTGTTTGCCGGGACGTGGGACAGTGCCCCCGGCGGCAGGGCCATCAACTACTGGTGGGGCCTCAAGAGCGGGGCCGAGCGGGTGGAGTACCCCATCCGGCTGGGCAGCGGCACGGTGCAGCTGCTCAGGATGGCCGAGCGTCAGCTCTGCGAGGGAGAACTTCAGGTCTTCCCCACCGAGAGCTACAGCCAGAGCCATGTCCTCCACCATGCGGCTTCCGGCATCTATACGCCCAAGGAGCTGATGGAGATGGACTGGCTGGACGAGTGCGTGGAGGGCGAGCTGCCCAGCTACGACGCACTGGACGCCAAGACCCGGGGACTTCTGGACATCAACGGTCTGGACATCGTGAAAGGGACGCCGCAGTAACAGGCGATGCCTCAAGGATAGAAAAGAATGGAGCAAAGCAGCGTGAAAATACTTGCGATCTCGGATGTCCCGTCCGAACTGCTCTGGGACGAGAGCGCCCGCAGGCGGCTGGAGGGCATCGACCTCATCCTCTCCTGCGGCGACCTGCCGAAAAAATATCTGGAATATCTTACAAACTTTACCGCCGCCCCCATCCTGTACGTCCACGGCAACCACGACGGCAGCTACAAAGGGGCAGAACCCGGAGGCTGCATCTGTGTGGACGATGCAGTCTATGTCTGGAAAGGCCTGCGCATCATGGGGCTGGGCGGATGCAGCCGGTACAATAAGGAAGACACCTTCCAGTACACAGAGGGCGAGATGCGGCGGCGTGCCCGGCGGCTCTGGCTGGCGGCCCGGCGGGCCGGGGGAGTTGACATCCTGCTGACCCACGCCCCTGCCAGCGGACTCAACGACGGCACCGACCGGGCGCACAAGGGCTTTCAGGTGTTCAACGACCTGATGGACCTGTATCAGCCCAAATGGTTCATCCATGGGCATATGCACCTGAATTATGGGGCGAATCTGCCCCGGGTCTGCACCCGGGGCGGCACCACCGTCATCAACGCCACCGAGCGGTATGAGTTCGAGATCCCCGACCCGGTGCAGATACCGAAGCGGAAGCTCTTCGGGAGAGAGTGAGGAGACAAAACAATGGAGACAGAACGCGCATTGCAGCAGCTGGAATTGCTGCAGAAAAAATTGTACGCCTATCACTGTGCAGACAGCTCCCTCTATCTGGATGCTGTGACCACCGCGCCCAGCGGCACCGCCGAGGGCCGGGGCGTGGCCATGAGCATTCTGGCCGGTGAGAGCCAGAAGCTGATGACCTGCCCGGAGACGAAGGCACTGCTGGACGAGCTGAGCGCCCGCGCCGACGAGCTTGACCTTGTCCACCGCCGGGAGGTGGAAGAACTTCGCCGCAGCTGTGAGCAGCTGACCCGCATCCCGGCCGAGGAATATATGGCCTATAAGGAGCTGTGCAACCGGGCGGACGATGTCTGGCACAAGGCCAAGGCGCAGGACGATTTTGCCCTGTTCTGCCCGGTCTTACAGGAGCTGGTGGACTACAACCGCCGCTTCGCCGGGTATTATGACGCCTCGAAGGCTCCCTATGACGCTCTGCTGAACGAGTACGAGCGCGGCGTGGATATGGAGAAGCTGGACCGCTTTTTTGAGACGCTGCGGGACGGGCTTGTGCCGCTCATCCGGAGGATCGGCGAAAGGCCGCAGATCGACGACAGTTTCCTGCATCAGGAGTACCCGGCGGCGCAGCAGAAAGCCTTTGCCGACTATCTGATGGAGGTGATGGGACTCGACCGCCGTCACTGTGGTCTGGGCGAGACCGAGCACCCCTTCACGCTGGAATTCAACAACAAGGACGTCCGCATCACCACCAACTACGACGAGCACAATGTGGCGTCCTCCATGTACTCCGTCCTCCATGAGGGCGGCCACGCCCTGTATGAGCTGGGCATCCGGGACGATCTGCAATATACCTGCCTCGCGGGCGGCGTCTCCATGGGCGTCCACGAGAGCCAGTCCCGGTTCTACGAGAACCTCATCGGCCGGTCGCGGCCCTTTGTGGAGGCGGTCTATCCCAAGATGCAGGCGTTCTTCCCCCGGCAGCTGGACGGCGTCAGCGCGGAGCAGTTCTACCGCGCGGTCAACAAAGCCCAGCCCAGTCTTATCCGCATCGAGGCCGACGAGCTGACCTACTGCCTCCACGTCATGGTGCGGTATGAGATCGAAAAGCAGCTCATCGGCGGCACGCTGGAAGCCAGAGATGTGCCTGCCGTCTGGGCGAAGCTCTACAAGGAGTATCTGGGCGTTGAGGTGCCCAATGACCGGGATGGCTGCTTACAGGACAGCCACTGGTCGGGCGGCTCCTTCGGCTATTTCCCGTCCTATGCGCTGGGCAGTGCCTACGGTGCCCAGATGCTGCGACAGATGGAGCAGGATGTGGATGTCTGGGGAGCGGCTGCGCGGGGCGACCTTGCGCCCATCACCGGCTGGCTGCGGGAAAAAGTCCACCAGTACGGCGGGCTGATGGAGCCTGCCGATGTGGTGAAGAACGCCTGCGGAGACTTCAGCCCCGAGGATTATATCCAGTATCTCACCCGGAAGTACACTGAGCTGTACGGCTTATAAAAACAGGAAAAGGCGTCTGCACAAACGGATGTGCAGACGCCTTTTTTGCAGTGGAAAGCATCACAGCTCCAGCTTGCCGGAGACCTTGTTGATGACATAGTAGGCAGCGCCCTCTTCGGGCTTGACGTAGACCTTGCAGGACTGGACGCCCACCTTGTGGGTGGTGCGGTAGTCGGCCTTGGCGCGCTCGACGACATCGGTGATGTTGTACTGACTGGTGCCGAATTCAACGTAGACCTCCGGGGTGAGCGGGGGGCGGCCGCGGCGCTGTGCGGTATCGGAAGCCTTGCGCTTCTTCGGCTCTGCCGCAGGAGTTTCGGGAGCAGCGGCCGCTGCGGGGACAGCAGACTTTTTCTCAGACATAGCGTATACCTTCTTTCCTGTATTCCTCTGCAAATGGAAAACGTGGATGATTTCCGGGCCGGAAGCGGTTGCTTGGTCTGCCCGGCCATTTTCTGAATGTGCCAACGATTCAGGGCACTATACCTATATAATAGTTATTTCTTTGACGTTTGTAAAGTGTTTTTTGGAAAAATCATCCGCTTTGCCCGGTCAAATGGGGGCCAAATTCCGACAAAACGAGGAAGATACAGAAGGAAAAAAGAAACTGGCGGGATTTGTGCGAGTCTCGAAGGGCTATCCGGAAGAACAGCGGCGGGAAAAAGCAGAAATTTGCCGAGTTGCAAGCTGCATCTTGATTTTAGGCGAAGAATCCGCTATAATATCTATGTTATCCATACAACAGAATGCGCCGGTGTGTCGGAATGGCAGACGAGGGGGACTCAAAATCCGCTTCGTGATTTTTCATGTCCGTGCAAGAAATCCACGAGTATTCGTTGAATTTTGAAAGTTTGTCGAAGCAGGATTTCTTACATCCCTCCTGAACATCCCTCCAATCTTCAGAAACCGGTACGAATGTCTCAAAAATGAATATAAGCCGATGTGGCGGAATGGCAGACGCAAACGACTCAAAATCGTTCGGGAAACCATGTGGGTTCGAGTCCCACCATCGGCATTCCATCATAAAACAGCTTAGAATCGAAAGATTTTGGGCTGTTTTTCTTTTTCTGCTCAGTTTTTTATACTTTGGTGTTTTCTGGGAAGATATTGACGATTGCATTCGCCGAGGACACCTTACTGGAGAAATCCAGATGTGTATAAATGTTGCTTGTTGTGCTGATGTCACTGTGACCGAGCCACTCCTGAATCTCCTTCAGGCTCACGCCATTGGCATAGAGCAGACTGGCACAACTATGGCGCAGATCGTGAAAGCGGATACGCTTCATCTGGTGTGCTACCAGAAAATCTGGGAAATGCTGGCTCAGGAAATCGGGTCGAATCCGCTTTCCAATCGGGTCTACATAGATATAGTCAAGATAATCGTTGCAATAGCTTTTGCCGCAGACCTTCCGATTCTGCTCCTGCTCCTTTTTCATTTTATTGAGCATCTGCTCACAGGCAGGGATTAGGGGAAGTGTCCGGCAGCTCGACTTTGTTTTTGTCTTATCTCGTGCGATTTCCGTTACCGTTCCGTTGACCTTTGCGGTCACAACCGTATGCTGAATGCTGATTTTCTTGTTCTCAAAGTCAATGGCATCCCATTTCAAACCAACAATTTCACTGCGCCGCAGCCCGTAGAATGCAGCCATGATGACGCCAAACTCCGAAGGGTCACCTTGAATCACCTTGAAAAGTTGCTCCAGTTCTTCACCACTGTAAATCTCCGACTTGAACTTTTCCTTACGAGGACGTTCAACGCGATCTGCCGGGTTGGAACGGATCATGCCGATTTGAAAAGCATACTGTAAGCATTTGCGGATGTTGGCGTGATAGTGAATGACGGTGTTTGCCGTAAGGCCACGATCCAACTCATGCTGGTAGAAGTCTTGGATGTATTTGGGATGCTGTTCCATATCCTGTAATGTATAGTGGAGCGGTTCAAAATATGGGACGATCTTGTGAATGATTGCTCTTTCATAGCTGGCATAGGTTGTGATTTCCACTCGTGACTTCATCATTTTCAACCAGTCCGTGATGAAGTCGGTGAAAAGTACCGGGGAGTTATCAAGGCAGGGGTCAACTTCTTTGATGGGGCTGACCTTCAGCCAATTATTGGCAACGGCATATTGCAGGGCATCGGTCAACTCCTTGTGCCAATCAAGAAGCTGCTGTACACTGGCCTCCTCCTGCTGACGCTCATAGCGGAAGAACGTTTCCAGATCGCGCGGAGCAAGAGCTTTCAGGGATAGCTGCTTCTTTTCAAAGTATGGCATGATGACTTTGCCCATATCATAAGCATACCTTCCATAAGTTTCGGGAGAAAGGCTCATTACACTTTCCCGAAGCCAGCGGGTGAAATACTCCGATACAGGGAGGTCACAGATCTGTTGCATCGTTTCCGGGTTGAATTCCTTTTGCGTCTGACGCAGCAGGGCTTCGGCCCGTTTTTTGTTTCCCTTGATGGGAAGCCCGGTGCTGATGGATTTAGTTCTGCGCTTTCCGTTTGTGTCCTTCCAGCTCAGAATCATCTGGTAAGTGCCGTTTTGCTCTCTCAAGTGTCCAGCTACATTTATCATAAATAGGC
>NZ_DAWCVJ010000039.1:0-22843 GCF_052358865.1 Faecalibacterium sp. | reverse complement strand
GCCCAGCCGCTTAAAGCCCTCTGCGCAGCCGAAGCGCTCCTCGAAGACGACGTCCTCGATGCTGCTTTCCCCCTCGGCGCAGAGCATGGCGGCAGCCAGCAGGGGCGCAGCGTCGGTGGCGAGGCCCGGATACACCCCTGTGAAGACCCTGCCCACCCCATACAGCCGCCCGAAGCGGGCTATTTCGGCCCGGTCTGCTCCCCGCTTCACGGTGCAGCCCATTTGTTCCAGAATTTCCAGTACCGGCTCGTAGAGTCCGGGCGGGCATCCGGCCAGTTCCACCCGCCCTCCGGCTGCAGCAGCGGCGCAGGCAAGCGTGGAGGCGAAGATGCGGTCGGGCAGAGGCGAAAAATCGCAGCCGGAGAGCGTCCGCCGCCCCTCGATGCGGATGGTAGATGTCCCCGCTCCTTCGATCTGTCCGCCGCAGCGGCGGAGGAAGTCCGCGAGGTCGGATATTTCCGGCTCCCGCGCAGCCCCCCGCAGCACCGTGGTGCCCCGGGCACAGACAGCGGCCAGCAGCAGGGTCTCGGTAGCCCCCACGCTGGGGAAACGGAGGGTGAAGTCAGCCCCGTGAAGCCCGCCCGGCGCGGCCAGCACCAGCCGTCCTGCCCCGGCATCCAGCTCTTTCGCCCCCATCCGGCCAAGCCCCTCGAGGTGCAGGTCGATGGGCCGCTGGCCGATGGGGCAGCCCCCGGGCAGGGAGGTCTCGGCCCGGCCCAGCCGCGCCAGCAGCGGTGCGCAGAAGAGGATGGAGGCCCGCATCCGGGCGGCAGCGTCCCCCGGCAGGGTACTGCACACCGGCGTGCCGCTGACGACTACGTCCGCCCCCTGCCGCCGGGCGTCACACCCTGCTCCCCGCAGCAGCGCAAGGCAGCACTCCACGTCCGACAGGGCCGGGACAGCCCGCAGCCGCACCGTCCCCCGGCAGAGCAGCGCCGCCGCAAGGAGCGGCAGCACGCTGTTTTTCGCCGCAGGCACCGCCGCCGTCCCGTTCAGCGGCCTCCCGCCCATCACCCAGATCCGCCCGCTCTCCTGTGTCATATCCCCGGCCCCCCGTTCTCGAAAAGATACCCCACAGTATGCGGAGGCGGAGAAATATGTTTGCAGTTTTGGCAAAAAGCTCTCCCTTTTGGGGAGCTGGCGCGTGAGCGCCTGAGAGGGCAAGGACAGCACGACAGAGCCGCTGTGCAGCGATAAGCAGCCCCTTTATCAGAGCGATGCTGTCGCGGGGTCAATATTCTTTGTCAGCGCCCTTGCCCTCTCCGTCTGCTGCGCAGACACCTCTCCCAAAGGGAGAGGCTTTTGCGCGCGGTCAAGCCTCATACCGCGATACCCCCAGCACCACCCCCATCTCTCCCAGCAGCATCATGAGACTGGTGCCGCCTGAGGAGAAAAAGGGCAGGGAGATACCGGTGTTGGGGATGGTGTTGGTAACGACGGCCACGTTCAGCACAGCCTGCAGCGCCACCTGCACCACGAACCCCACCACCAGCAGCGCCCCGAAGCGGTCGGGGGCGTGGGCAGCGATGACGATGCCCCGGCACAGCAGCAGCACGAACAGCCCCACCACTGCACAGGCACCCACGAAGCCCAGCTCCTCGCAGACGATGGAGAAGATGAAGTCGTTCTGCGGCTCGGGGACAAAAAGATGCTTCTGGCGGCTGCTGCCGAGGCCAAGGCCGGCGGCCCCGCCCGAGCCGATGGCGTAGAGGCTCTGGATGGTCTGGTGGCCGTCCCCCAGCGGGTCAGCGAAGGGGTCGAGCCACGACCGCAGCCGGTCGGCGGCGTAGGGCACGAGGTCGGGCATGACGGCCACTGCCGCCGCAACGGCCCCGATGCCGCCCGCCCCTGCCAGCAAGAACCACCGCAGCCCCGTGCCCCCTACGAACATCAGCACCGCCCCGATGCCGAGGATAAGGACGGTGCCAGAGAGATGAGGTTCCAGCAGCATCAGCGCTGCCACCACCCCCAGCACCAGCGCGAAGGGCAGCACCCCCACGCTGAAATCCTTCATCCGGTCGTGGTTCAGCGCGATGATGTGGGCGAACACCAGCACCACCGCGAACTTTGCGATCTCGCTGGGCTGCAAAGTGCCCAGCCCCGGGATGACCAGCCACCGCTTGCAGCCGTTGTACTCGGGCATGAAGAGCACCGCCGTCAGCATCACCAGCGACAGCCCCAGCACCGGCCATGCCAGCTTGTGAAAGATGTGGTAGTCCACCCGGCTGGCCAGCCCCATGCCGCACAGCCCCAGCGCCGCATAGAGCAGCTGAGGCCGCAGGTAGGCCCACGCATCCCCCCGCCGGTAGAGGGCCACAGCGCTGGACGCACTGGCCAGCATCACCAGCCCGAAGCCCACCAGCGTGAGCACCAAGATCAAAAACGGCAGGTCCATGCCGGGCATCGGGCGCAACAGCTTTTTCATCCTCTCCCCCCTTCCCTTTAGTGTACGCAGCCGCCCGGGCGGCTAGTCACACCGACCGCCGCATATCCTGTAGAGAGGGAGGTGCTGTCATGTCAAACGATTCCGACACCCTGCGCACCCTGCCGGAGCAGGCCTTCCGCGCCCGGGCGGGGCTTGTGGCGGGGGTGTTTTGCCTCATCTGCCTCGGGCTGGCGGTGCGGCTGCTGTTTTTGCAGGTGGTGGGCGGCGGCTGGTACGCCCAGCGCGCCCTCGGCCAGCAGCTGCGGGACACCGTCGTCCCCGCCGACCGGGGCCGCATCACCAGCGCCGACGGCCTCCTTCTCGCGGCCAACAGCAGCTGCTGGACCCTCCGGGCCTCCCCCCGGGAGATGCCGGAAGACCGCCTTACCCTTGCGGCCAAGGGCCTTTCCGACCTTCTGACACTGGACGAAAAGAAGCTGCTGGAAAAGTTCAGCGACCGCCGCTCCAACGACTGTCTTCTCCGCTACCGGGTGGACCGTCAGACCGCCGACGCCGTCCGGGACTTCTGCGAGGCCAACGGCATCACCGGCATCCGCATCCAGCAGGATTCCAAGCGCTGGTATCCACAGGGAGAATTTCTCGCGTCGGTGCTGGGCTTCACTAACGTGGACAACGCAGGCGTCTCGGGCCTCGAGCTGAAGTATGACGACCTGCTCACCGGCGAGAACGGCGTGGTGCTGACCGCCGTGAATGCGTGGGGCTACACCCTCGAGCAGAGCTATGAGACAGAGATCCCGCCCACCGAGGGGGACGGCCTCCGCCTCACCATTGACACGAACATCCAGCACTACCTCGAAAACGCGCTGGGCTATGCAGTGAAGGAGCACCATGTGGCGGCCCGGGCCGTGGGCATCGTCATGGACGTGAACACCGGGGCAGTGCTGGCCATGTCCACCACCCCCTCCTACGACCCCAATCAGCCCCGGGTGATCGCTGACAAAGCCGCCCGGGAGGCCGTGGAGGGTCTGACCGGCAGCGAGCGGGCGGCAGCGCTCCAGCTGGCCCAGCAGACCCAGTGGCGGAACAAGGCCGTCAGCGACCTCTACGAGCCGGGCAGCGTTTTTAAGCTCATCACCTGTGCGGCGGCGCTGGACACCGGGGCCATCGGCAAACATTCCAGCTTCTACTGCGGCGACTCCATCTCTGTAGCAGGCACTCGCTTCCACTGTGCCAACCACAAGCGCCACGGGGCGCAGACCGTGACGCAGGCGCTGGAAAACTCCTGTAACCAGAGCTTCATCCAGATTGGTGCACGGCTGGGCAAAGAGGCTTTCTGCGACTACTTCGCGGCCTTCGGACTCCGCGCCCCCACCGGCATCGACCTGCCTGCCGAGCCGAAAAAGAGCCTCTACTACACCGCCGAGCGGATGGGGCCTGTGGAGCTGGCCTCCTGCGCCTTTGGCCAGAGCAGCAAGGTCTCCTACCTCGAGATGGCGGCGGCGGTCTGCGCCGTGGTCAACGGCGGGCGGCTGATGCAGCCCTATGTCGTCTCGGACATCCTCGGCCCGGAGGGCGAGGTCATCGACCATCTCGCCCCGGTCTGCCGCCGCCGGGTGCTCAAGGAAGAGACCTCCCGCACCATGCGGGAGATGATGGAGGCTGTGGTGCTCTACGGCGGCGGACGGAACGCCCAGATCCCGGGCTACCGGGTGGGCGGCAAGAGCGGCACCAGCCAGAAGCTGGACAGCACCGACGAGAAAGCCCGCATCGCCAGCTTCGTGGCCGTGGCCCCCATCGACGAGCCCCAGTTCCTCTGCCTCGTCTGTCTCGATGAGCCTCACAGCTGGACGACGGCGGGAGGCAGCCTCTCGGCTCCGGTCTGCGCCGAGGTCCTTGAGCAGACGCTGGTCTATAAGGGCATCCCCCGGGCCAGCCTCCCTGCTCCCTCCACCGCTGAGACCTCCGCCGACCTCCCCGAAGACGGCGACAGCTTCGATGGGGCATGATTTTTTCGTAAAAGAAAAGACCGCCCGGAGGCGGTCTCGAGTGCATATTCTCCTTAGCTCTGCTGCGGCTGGTTGCGGAAGGTGATCTCGCCGGTGGCGCTGTCCATGGCATCGACGATGGCGAGGCTCTCCAGCTGGATGCCCTTGCTGCGGATCAGCTCGCCGCCCTGCTGGAAACCCTTCTCGACGGCGATGCCGATGCCCTCCACGGCGGCGCCGGCCTTCTCGGTCAGCTCCAGCAGACCCATCAGGGCGCAGCCGTTGGCAAGGAAGTCGTCGATGATGAGGACGTGGTCCTCCGGGGTGAGGAACTTCTTGGAGACGATGACGTTGTAAATTTTCTTGTGGGTGAAGGATTGGATCTTCGTCTCGTAGTTGTCGTAGTCGAGGTTGATGCTCATGGACTTCTTGGCGAACACCACCGGCACGTTGAACTCGCTGGCCACCACAGCCGCGATGCCGATGCCGCTGGCCTCGATGGTGAGCACCTTGTTGATGGGCTTGCCCGCGAACAGGCGCTTCCACTCCTTGGCCATCTCCCGGAACAGCGGGATGTCCATCTGGTGGTTGATGAAGCTGTCCACCTTCAGCACGTTGCCTTCGCGGACGATGCCGTCTTTGCGGATGCGGTCTTCCAGCATTTTCATGTTCTGTCTCTTCCTCCCTGATCTCCTGTCACAAAACGGTCGATATTTCATATCAGTATACCGGAAGCGGCCCCTGTTGGCAAGGCCCTTTCTGCCCAAATTTCGCCTCTTCTCCCCGGTTTTTTCAGCGCTTTGCGTTAAAAGTACGACTTTGTCCTTTCCTGTGCTCCGAGGCGCGTCCATCCGGGGGCAGATTTCTTCCGTTTTCTCTTGTTTTCTGCGCAAAATCGAGTATACTGGTAGCAACCGGAAACGGCTGCTGCGGCCTGTGGGGGCCGCGCCAGAAAAAAGGAGTCACCATATGAAAACAGGGCTAGTATTAGAGGGCGGTGCCATGCGCGGGATGTTCACCGCAGGCGTCCTCGATGTTCTCATGGAGCACGGCCTCACCACCGACGGCACCATCGGGGTATCCGCCGGTGCAGTGTTCGGCTGCAACTTCAAGTCTCATCAGATCGGGCGCGTCATCCGCTACAACACCGAGTATTGCGACGACAAGCGGTATGCCAGCTTCGGCAACCTGCTGCGCACCGGCAATCTCTATAGCGAGGATTTCTGCTACCACATCGTGCCGGAAAAACTCGACCCCTTCGACGAGGAGGCTTTCCACGCCTCGCCGATGGACTTTTTCGTCGTCTGCACCGACCTGCGCACCGGCGAGCCCATCTACCACAAGTGCCGCACCGGCGATGCCGAGGACGTGCGCTGGATGGAGGCCTCGGCGTCCATGCCGCTGGCCGCCAAGGCCGTCCGGATCGGCCACTATGCCCTTCTGGACGGCGGCGTAGCTGACTCCATCCCCGTCCGCTTCTTCGAGAGTCTGGGCTACAAGCGCAACATCATCATCCTGACCCAGCCCAAAGGCTTCGTAAAAAAGAAAAATCCCTTCCTGCCTGCCATCCGGGCGCGGTATCTGCGCTACCCTGCCTTCGTAGCAGCGGTGGCCGACCGCCACGAGCGGTACAACGAGACGCTCTCCTATATCGCCATGCAGGAATCCACCGGCAGGGACTTTGTCATCCGCCCGCCTATCCCGCTGGAGATCGGCGCCATGGAGCGCGACCCCGCCCAGCTGCGCCGGGTCTACGATACCGGCCGCGCCGTGGCGGAGAATCAGCTGGATAAGATCGAGGCTTTCCTGAATGAAGTGAAGGCGATGGAGGAATAACCTCTCCGTCACGCCTACGGTTCACGGTCAGCCGCCTCTTTATCCAACCTCTCAGTCTGCTTCGCAGACAGCTCCCCTAGTAGGGGAGCCTCTGGCGAAGAGATAAAGCTTTCCGCCATGCCAAGGCCTCCCCTCGGTAGGGGAGGTGGCAGCGTGTAAGCGCTGACGGAGAGGTTATCCCCTAACAGAAAAAAGCAGGCCTCCGCCCGGAAGGGCGGAGGCCTGCTTTGCTTTTATCTCTTACGGGACATCGGTCTCGGAGATGGGCGTATCCAGCTCATCGGCGGGCGCGGAGGCGTCCGCTGCTGCTTTTCTGCCCTTCTTCTCCTTGCGGGGCGCTTTCTCCTTTTCGGGCTTGCCGCCCTTGGGGCCGCGCTTGCTGCGAATGCGCTTTGCCAGCAGCAGGAGCAGCACCAGCAGGGCCGCGCCGCCGGCGCAGAACGCCCAGACGGGAAGTTTGCTGGGCACAAAGGCCACTTCCACTTCGGTGCCGGTGGCGGTGAAGGTGGTGTAGCTGCCGAAGCTGCCCGTCTCCACTCGCTGCCAGCTGCCGTCGGCCTGCTTGACGTAGACCTTGCCCTCGGCCTTGCCCGGGGTCAGGTAGCGGATCTGATGGGTCTCGTTGCCGTCGTCGGTGAACTCCAGCAACCACTGCTCGGTGACGCCATGGACGTCGGCTGTGATGTCCTGCTGGGTGACCTGCACCGCGTTGGAGCCGCCGAAGAAGCCGTCCACATAGAAGACCGGGCGACCGTTCTCACGGGTCACGCTGCTGCCCAGCGCCGGGATGTAGGAGGTGTACTCCACATTCACTACGGTGTCGGTGTGGAGGGCATCCAGCACGGGGGTGCTCCACTCGGCGTAGTAGCCCTCCTTCTGGGGGATCTCCGGGTAGTCGGCCTCCGTGAAGGACGCGCCGTAGTCGAAGCTGATCTTCTTGATGGTGTGGCCGTCAGCCTTGAAGACGAGGTTCAGCTTGCGGAAGGCCGTGGGCAGGCCCTCCTGCGCGAGCAGGGTCTCATAAGTGACCGGCTCGGCCTGACCGGCCCGGCTCAGGCGGTCGATGCCCTGCAGGTCGTCGGAGACGAAGAGGTTGCCCACGAAGCTGCCGTCCTGACCGCCGGAGATGGCGCCCACATACTGCTGGCCTGCCAGCACCGAGACGAGGGCGCGGTTGTTGATGGCGATAAGACTGCCGTCGGTGAGGTCGCTGTCGCTGCCCTGACCCACGATGCCGCCGACATACTTCTCACCGCTGAGGGCGCATTTTGCCCAGTTGCTGCGGAGCTTTGCGCTGGCCGCACCAGCGATGCCGCCCACCTGATTGACGCCGGTGACGTCGCCGTAGGACTCGCAGGCCGTCACAAGGCCCAGCTCCTCCTGACCCACGATGCCGCCGACCATGTCCTTCTTGGCGGTGACGCTGCCCTCGTTGGTGTTGCTGATGAGGACGGCGCTGACGGTGTAGGAGGTGCGCAGGAGCGAGGTGCCCTCGTCCTTGTTGTCCTCCTCGGGGTCCAGCAGGTTCTCGACGCCCATGGTGCCGGCGATGCCGCCCACGTTCATGTCGGCGTCAATGGTGCCCCGGTTGATGCTGTTCTCGATCTTGCCGTCGGACTGGGCGGCGATGAGGTCTTCGGACTCATCCTCATAGATGGTCTTGCTGCCCGGATCGCTGATCTCCTGCACGGCGTCCAGCATCAGGTTGGACACGACGCTGACCTGTGCGGTCACGGCCCGCATCTTGGCGGTCAGCTGCTCGCTGGAAGCCCGCATGGTGCTGTTGATGTCCTCCATCTTATCGGTCAGGCCGCTGACCGCATCAAAGAGGGAGTCCTTGGTGTTGGTCAGCTCTGCCGAGGGACGGGGCACCTTGATGGGGTCCTGCTGGTTGAGCCAGTGGAGGATGTCGCGGGTCTGGCTCATCATGTCGGTCAGCCCGCCGAGGCCGTCCTGCAGCTGGCCCAGCGCCACAGAGGTATGGACCAGCGTTGCGCTGGTGAGGGCGGCGTCGGTCTTGAGCAGGTCGATGGAGTCGCTCAGGTCGTCCATGCCATCGCTGAGCTTATCGGACGCATCTCTCAGCCTTTCGATGCCGCTCTTGATGTCGTCTGCGCCGTCCAGACCGCCGACCCAGTCCTTGATGCTGCCCATGATGTCGTCGGTGATGCTGCCCATCCCGGTCAGGGCGTCAGAGGTCTTGGTCAGGGCCGACGCCAGCTCGGGATGGTCGGCGGCAGAGACGGCCTTAGCCGCACTGCCCACGATGCCGCCCATCTGGGTCGTGATGGTGGAGATGGTTCCGATGGCGCTGGCGATCTGAGAGGTCGCGCGGGCGATGTCACTGTCGTTGGACAGGAGGGATGCCGTCCGCAGCAGGCCCATGCCTGCGGTGACGGCCTTCATGGCCGGAGAGAGGCCGCTGCCCAGCGTAAAGACGCTGGCCACAGAGTTGGCCACCTTCAGCAGCTCGATGCCGGTCTTGAGGTTCTGATCGGACTTTGTATCCGGGGAGAGGGAGTCGTAGGCCGAGAGGATGCCGGAGATGGCCTGCGAGGCGGCGGTGTCGTCGCCGGTGTTGATGGATTCCAGCAGCTTCTTGATGCCGTTGGAGATACCATGCAGGCCGTCGCGGTTATCTGCGGCGGCGTCTGACACCTTATCCAGACTGTCGCTGGTCTTGGCAAGGGCGCGGGAGGCCATCAGCATCTCCGCAGCCATCTCGCGGATGGCCCACTTGAGGCTGCCGGTGGCTTCGGTGAGCTTGGTCATGGCGTCCTCGCCGGTGTCCATGACCGGCTCCAGCTTGGTGAGGGTATCGGCCAGCAAAGTGGAGGCGCGGTCGATCTCGTCGGCCACCTCATCGCCGTAGTCGCTGGCCTGATCGTCCAGCTGGCGGGCCGTGGCAATAGCGGTATCCATCTGGCTGGTCATAGCGTTGAAGGAATTGGAGATGCTGGTGGTGGAGTTCTCGATGACGCCGGTGGTGTCGTCCACGAGGCCCCGTAGCACATCCAGCTCGGAGCGGAGGCGGCGGATGGTGTCCTTGGACAGGTCCAGCTCCCGGTAAGGCTCGGCCTGACCGGCGATGCCGCCCACGTCCTTGCGGCCCAGCACACGGCCCTGATTGACGCAGCCGGACACGAGGCCGTCGGTGCGGCCCACGATGCCGCCCACATTGTAGCCGATGTGCTCGTAGCCGATGGTGCCGGTGTTGACGCTGGTGAGGATCATGCCGGAGGAGCGGCCCGCGATGCCGCCGGTATCGGTGGCGACATTGGTGGTGGAGCTGCCGCTGTTGTCGGAGGAGTCGATGCTGGCCTTCCGACTGTTGATGTAATCCACCATTTTTGCCGTGAAGCCGTCGGTATCCAGCGAGGCCTCCTGATACTCGGTGTTGATGCTGCCGACGTTCGTACAGCCGGTAATGGCGCCGAGGTTGTAGCCGGTGATGCCGCCGGTGGCAGACTTGCCGGTGACGATGGCCCGGGCGGTACAGTGGTCGATGGTGCCCTCGGCCTCGTTGCGGCCCACGATGCCGCCCACTTCGCTGTCACCGGTGACGACGCCGGTGAACTGGCAGCTGATGAGGGTGCCGTGGTTGATGCCCACGATGCCGCCGGTGGTGGTGTCCTTGGTGTCCGAGACGGACACGACGCCCCGCACGCTCAGGGACTCGATGGAGCCTTTTTCCTCCACGATGCCGAAGAGACCCGCCGGGGAGTACTCGCCCGACACCGTCAGGTCGGAGATGGTATGTCCGTTGCCCTTGAACTGTCCGCTGAAGGACGGGATGGGCGCCCAGAACATCCCCTCAAGGGAGAGGTCCTGCTGCAGGACGACGGTCTTGCCCACCGACCACTGATCGTAGGCACAGCTCTTGGCCAGCGAAAGCAGGTCCGAGACGCTGTTGATGTAAATGGTATCGCTGTCGTCAGACGCAAACACCGGCAGAGCGATGCTCAGCGTCAGCACAGCGGCCAGAAGCGCAGCCGTCAGGCGGCGCAGCAGCTTATTCTTCTTCATTCTGCACCTCCTGCGGTCTGTTGTCATCCAGTTCCTGCGCCACATTGCCCGAGATGACCGTCAGCTGGACGTCACCGTCCACGATGGCGTTCATCGTACCGGCCACAGAGCCGTGGATCTCGCCCTGCACGATGCCGTTGACCCGCATCCGGCCATTGCCGCTGCTGCGTGCCACCAGCTTGGGCACGGCGAAGCTCGTCTTATCAACGATTTTAGAGCCAACCAGCAGGATCTGGGGCAGGACGAAGAGGACGAGGAAAATGGAGATGATGGTGCCTCGGCCAAGGCACTGGCCGATGCCCACGATGCAGGCGTCGGAGGTCATCTGGCCGATAAGGGTGCCCGACACGGCCATGATCGTGCCGGAGGTCAGGATGGTGGGGAAGGCAAAGTTGATGGTCTCGATCATGGCCTGCTCGTGATCCATCTTGTCCTTCAGCTCGCTGAAGCGGGTACCGATGACGATGGCGTAGTCGATGTTCGCACCCATCTGGATGGAGCTGACGATCAGGTAGCCCATGAAATAGAGGTTGGTGTGGGAGAAATAAGGGAAGGAGAAGTTGAGCCAGATGGCGCCCTGAATGACCACGATGAGCAGCAGGGGCATACCCACCGACTGGAAGGTGAACAGCAGCACCAGCAGGACGATGAAGATGGACACGACGCTGACGACGACGTTGTCGATGGCGAAGGACTTCTGGAAATCGTACTCGTTGGTGGCGTCACCGGCCATGTACAGCTCACCGTCCGGGTAATACTTCCGGGCGATGGAGCGGATTGTATCGGTGAACTCATAGGTCGTCTGGCCGGCCTCCAGCGAGGGGCTGAGGTAGATGAGGACGCGGTTGTACTTGTCGCCCTGCAGCTGAGCCAGTGCGCTCTCCATCTTCTCCCGGGCCTCGTGGAGGTCGTCCAGTTCCTCCTGCGAGAGGGAAACGATGCCGGTGTCGGCCTCGTCGCAGACGTAGAGGAACATATCCACAAGGGGCACCCGGTACGAGGCGAAGTTGCCGATGATCTGGCCGTACTCCTCGTTCTCGATGGCGTAGGCGGTGTAGACGAGCTGGGCGGCCTCGTAGTCGAGGTCGGCCATCTCGGAGAACTGGCGGGCGGTGAGCTTGTCTTCCAGCATATAGCCGTCCTGGGCCTCAATGTTGGACAGGCCCTGCGTGTGGTCGATCTCGTCGTAGCTTTCCAGCTCCTCCAGCATCTTTTTCTCGACGCTGTAGTCGTCATTCTTAGGGTAGACGAGGGCCACGAGGTTGGATTTCGTAAAGTTTTCCTCGATCATCTGGTCCGCGATGAGGGATTCGTTCATCTTGGGCACCTTGATGACATCGTAGCCGTAGGCGTAGGGGCAGAGGCTCGAGAAGTGGTAGGCGATGAGGATGACCACCACGAAGATGGCGGGGACGATCTTACGGGTACGCCATGCAAAGCGGCCCACGAAGGGGATGTCCGGCACGAAGTTCTTGTGCTTGGTCTTGTCCATGTAGGGGCCGAAGAGCATCAGCAGACCAGGCATGACCACGAACACCGAGATCATCGAGAATAGGATGGCCTTGATGAGGCAGGTGGCCATATCCGCGCCGATCTTGAACTGCATGAACAGCATGGCCACCAGACCACCGATGGTGGTCAGGGAGCTGGAGCTGATCTCCGGGATGCTCTTGCTCAGCGACTCGATGACAGCTTCCTTCAGCGGCATGGTCTGGTGCTCTTCTTTAAAGTGGTTGCAGAAGATGATGGCATAGTCCAGCGACAGGGCCAGCTGCAGGATGTTCGTCACCGAGTTGGAGACGAAGGAGATGGTGCCCAGCAGGAAGTTGGTGCCCATGTTCAGGATCATGCCCACCACGAAGGTGAGGATGAGGACGGGCACCTCGGCGTAGGTCTGGGAGGTGAAGATCAGCACCACCACAATGATGACGGCGACGTACACCATGATGACCCGCACCTCGGCATCAATGGTCTCCTGCTGGGTGTTGCCCAGCGAGGTGGAGACGTAGATGTCGTAGTCGGCCAGATACTCCTTCACCCGGTCGAGGGCCTCGAGGCACTGGTCGTCCTCCTCGGGGTAGTCGAAGGTGATGGAGTAGAGAGCCGATACCGAGTCCTTATTGTAGTGGTCTGTGGTGTCGTCGTAGTCCAGCATCTGGACGCCCTTCAGCTCGGTGAGCTGATCGGAAAGCGCGTCGGCCTCGTCGGGGGTGATGTTAGCCACCATGACGTCGGCAGAGCCGTAGGTCGTGAACTGATCCTCCATGATGTCCAGACCCAGACGTGTCTCTGAGGTCTTGGGCAGATAGGTGGTCATGTCCGTCTCGACCTTGACCCATTTCACCGCGAATACCGTGAAAATGGTCGCCAGAACGACGAACAGGAACACAAGGTTGCGGCGCTCTACGATCTGGCGCGCAAGCTTGTGCATAAAGTCTATCTGCGGTTTTTCGTGTTCGTTCAAAGCGTCTGACCTCCTTTACGATGGTTTGTCGGCAGTTTCATCCCCGGGGATGGGCTGCACAGTCGTCTCATAAGCAACCTCCGTCTGATACACAACTTTTGGTGATTTTGTTAAAATTCACACGGCAATATTTGTACAAATGATATAATAAAGCCCGACCTGTCAAAATGCAATCAACAAAGCCGCTCGAATGATAAAATTAACCCATTCTTTGCCAGAGCAAAGCGTGCCTCAATGCCTGCGCCGCCTGCGCGGGCCTGCATTGACATAGCCGAACACCGTGCCGCACACGCCGCCGACGATATGCATGAAGTTGGCCACATTGTCCCGCACAAAGATGATGTCATACACCTGCTGGCCCAGATAGAGCGCCGCCACCAGCAGCATGGTCACCGGGATGCCGCCGGAAAAGCCGGACAGGGACGCCAGCATGATGAGCATAAAGACGATGCCCGACGCCCCCAGCAGGGCCGTGCGGGGGAACAGAAGGCACTGCAATACGCCCGAGATGAGGGCCGTGAGCAGGATGCCCTTCAGAAGCGGCAGACTGCCGTACTTTTCCTCCATCGGCGGGCCGACCACCAGCAGCAGGAGCATATTGTTGATGAAGTGGTCCCAGCTGCCGTGCCCCAGCACATGGCCGAGGAGCCGGAAATAGAACAGCGGGTCTTTCAGCGAGGAGCGGTAGACGCTGAACAGATGGGTGGTGGTCCAGCCGCCGGTGTACCGGCCCAGAAACAGTGCCCCCAGCGAGAGGAGGAAAAATGTCAGGATGACCGGCGAATTGTACTGGACCGCCAGCGTGAATTTAGGTCGTTTCGTGTCTGTTTCCTTCTTTCCCAGCGGGCCGTCCGGGCCGCAAGCTGCGTGATGAAGCAATGATACCACAAGTTCCAAGGCTTTTCCAGATTTTTTCCGCCAGAGAAGCCGATTTTCCGACCCTTCAGCCCCGGGTCTGCACCCAGTAGGCACCCATGCTCTGGCCGGGCTGGTCGGTGACTTCGTCCCGGAGGTAGTCTGCAAGGCCCACGGCCTCCGGCTGCCAGCTGCGGGCGGCCTCCACGGTGGGGTACTCCACCTCGGCGTACCAGAACTCCGTGGGCTGGCCCTCGTCCACATGGTTCACCTCCAGCACCGCGCCGTCGGGCAGCCGGTAGCTGCGGCGGAGCTTCGGGATGAGGGGCTTCGCAATGATCTTCGTCTCAAGGTCGCGGAAGAGTACTTCGTCGATGTCCCGCTCGATCTCCTCCCGGGCCAGCCCGCCGCCCGACTTGAAGCAGAGGACATAGCTGGTCTTTCCTCCGGCGAGGGCCTCTTCCCGGATGCGGACGGTGGGCTGCACGCTGATGTAGCCCTGCCGCATGGCAAACTCCTCCTCCAGCACCAGCCCCTCCGGCCAGCCCGTCACCATCCATTTGCGCTCGATCTCCATGATGTTTTCCTTCCTTTCGGTGGTTTTTGTATTTATTCTAGCACACTTTTATGGTATTATAAATGGTGAGTTGGCCAAGGGATAACCTCTCCGTCACGGCTGACGCCGCGCCACCTCCCCTATCGAGGGGAGGCCTTGGCATGGCGGAAAGCTTTCCCTCTTCGCCAGAGGCTCCCCTCGGTAGGGGAGCTGTCGAGCGAAGCGAGACTGAGAGGTTGTACGAAGAAAAGCCTACCCTCATACCGCTGTCGTAACCGAAAGGTCCAACATTTTATAAGGAGTCCCCATGAAATCAGACCGCACCTACCCCATCTATAAAGTAAATAAAAAAGCCGAGGCCAGCCTTGTGGGCGGACACCCGTGGGTGTACGAGAACGACATCCTCGCCTTCCCCGAGAGCGAGCCGGAGAACGGCACCCTCGCCGACGTGGTGAGCACCAAGGGTGCCTACCTCGGCACCGGCTTCATCTCCCTCAAGAGCAAGATCCGCGTTCGTCTCATCTCCCGCAACGCCAACGATACCTTCGACGCCAGCTTCTGGCGGCGTCGGGTGGAGTATGCGTGGGCCTACCGTAAGACCGTCCTTGAGCCGGATGACCTCTCGGCCTGCCGGGTCATCTTTGGTGAGGCCGACCAGTTCCCGGGCCTGACCGTGGACCGCTTCAACAACATCCTCGTCACCCAGACCCTCAGCGTGGGGATGGAGAAGCTCAAGCCCCTCCTCTTCCCCCTCCTCGCCGAGGTGCTGCGGGCCGACGGCCAGACCATCGACGGCATCTACGAGCGGAACGATGAGGCTCTGCGCGCCAAGGAGGGCCTCGGGCAGAACAAGGGCTGGTTCGAGCTGCCGGGTGAGACGCACCCCGCCTCCACCCAGACCGAGATCTGCGAGAACGGCGTCTACTACCACGTCGATTTCGAGAACGGCCAGAAGACCGGTTTCTTCCTCGACCAGAAGTACAACCGCCGGGCTGTGGCACGCCTCGCCGCCGGACACACCGTGCTGGACTGCTTCACCCACACCGGCAGCTTCGCCCTCAACGCCGCCAGCGGCGGCGCGGCCCGGGTCACGGCGGCAGACATCAGCGCCGACGCCATCGCCATGGCCCAGCGGAACGCCGCACGCAACGGCCTGACCAACATGGACTTCCTCTGCGAGGACACCTTCGAGCTTCTGCCCCGCCTCGAGAAGGAGGGCCACCCCTACGACTTCATCATCCTCGACCCGCCTGCCTTCACCAAGGCACGCCGCACCGTGGAAAACGCCATGCGCGGCTACAAGGAGATCAACTACCGGGCCATGAAGCTCCTGCCCCGGGGCGGCTACCTCGCCACGGCCAGCTGCTCCCACTTCGCCACCGAGGAGCTGTTCATCAAGATGCTCCGCTCCGCCGCCAAGGACGCCCACCGCCAGCTGCGCCAGATCGAAGTCCGCCAGCAGGCCCCCGACCACCCCATCCTCTGGGGCGTGCCGGAGACGAATTATCTGAAGTTTTTCCTGTTTCAGGTGATCTAAAGCCTCTCCCTTTGGGAGAGGTGGCATTGCGGAGCAATGACGGAGAGGGCAAGCCCGGTATGACAGACCCTCCGCACAGCGATAATCAAACACCCTTTGTCAGAGCGGCGTTATCGCAGCGTCCGTGCTTCCCCGTCCGCATCCTTGCCCTCTCAGGCGCTCACGCGCCAGCTCTCCCAAGGGGAGAGCCTTTGCAATAGTCATACCCTCCGCGCAAAACTCCAAAATTTCGAGAGTCGGTTTGTGCAGAATCGTCAAATCTGTCTATTGCCTTTTTCGGCCTCTTCGGCTATAATCAACGCATAGACAGCAACGGCGCTGTGAGTCACCTCCTGACTCGCAGCGTCGTTTCGTTTAACCAAATATTTCGCGGGCAGGGGTCTCCCCTCTCCGCGCAAAAATTCACGGCAAGCTGAAGCATTTTGTTCAAGGAAGGAGTAGGTAGTTATGGGAGCAACTGTTATGGAGATCTACGGCAGCAAAGTCTTTAACGAGCACGTCATGAAGGAGCGTCTTCCCAGCGCTACCTATAAGAGCCTCGAGAAGACCCTGCACAAGGGCGCACCTCTGGACATCGAGGTCGCAAACGTCGTGGCCAGCGTCATGAAGCGCTGGGCAATGGAGCTGGGTGCCACCCACTACACCCACTGGTTCCAGCCTCTGACCGGCATCACCAGCGAGAAGCACGATGGCTTCGTCTCCCCCGTGGGCGACGGCACCGCCATCATGGAGTTCAACGGCAAGGAGCTTGTCCGCGGCGAGCCGGATGCCTCCTCCTTCCCCTCCGGCGGCCTGCGTGCCACCTGTGAGGCCCGCGGCTACACCGCATGGGACCCCACCAGCTACGCTTTTGTGAAGGACGACGTCCTCTGCATCCCCACCGCCTTCGTCAGCTACACCGGCGAGGCTCTGGACAAGAAGACTCCCCTGCTGCGCTCCATGAACGCGCTCTCCAATCAGGCCATCCGCGTGCTGAAGCTCTTCGGCAAGGATGTGGACTACGTCTCCACCACCGTCGGCCCCGAGCAGGAGTACTTCCTCATCAAGAAGGAGGACTACGAGGCCCGTCAGGACCTCATCCTCACCGGCCGCACCCTCTTTGGCGCACCTTCGGCCAAGGGTCAGGAGCTGGAAGAGCACTACTTCGGCGTCATCCGCCCCGAGGTCTCCGCGTTCATGAAAGAGCTGGACGAGGAGCTGTGGAAGCTGGGCGTCCCCGCCAAGACCAAGCACAACGAGGTGGCCCCCTGCCAGCATGAGCTGGCCCCCATCTTCGATACCACCAACGTCGCCATCGACCACAACCTGCTGACGATGGAGATGATGAAGAAGCTGGCCCCCAAGTACGGCCTCGTCTGTCTGCAGCATGAGAAGCCCTTCGAAGGCGTCAACGGCAGCGGCAAGCACAACAACTGGTCCATGTCCACCACCCATGAGAATCTGCTGGACCCGGGCGACACCCCCATGGAGAACCTGCAGTTCCTCGTCTTCCTCGCCGCTGTCATCAAGGCAGTCGATGAGTACGCCGACCTGCTGCGCACCTCCGTCGCTACCCCCGGCAACGACCACCGTCTGGGTGCCAACGAGGCACCTCCGGCCATCATCTCCATCTTCGTGGGCGAAGAGCTGGAGGCCGTCATCGACGCCATCGCTTCCGATTCTCCCTACGCCGGCCCCGTCAAGATGAAGATGGATCTGGGCGTGGATGTCCTGCCCAAGTTCAGCAAGGACACCACCGACCGCAACCGTACCTCCCCCTTCGCCTTCACCGGCAATAAGTTCGAGTTCCGTATGCCCGGCTCTGCCGAGAACCTGAGCGACGCCAACACCATCCTGAACACCGCTGTCGCCAAGGAGCTGAAAGGCTACGCCGACGAGCTGGAGAAGGCCGACGACTTCACCAGCGCCGCCATCGCCCTCATCAAGCGCACCATCCGCGACCACCGCCGCGTCATCTTCAACGGCAACGGCTACACCGCCGAGTGGGAGGCCGAGGCAGCAAAGCGCGGCCTGCCCAACAAGAAGAACACACCCGCCGCTCTGCCCGCCCTCATCGACCCGAAGAACATCCAGCTGATGGAGGACTTCGGCGTCCTGACCAAGGTGGAGATGGAGAGCCGGTACGAGGTCGAGCTGGAGCACTACTCCAAGATCATCAACATCGAGGCCCTGACCATGCTGGAGATGGCCCGCAAGCAGCTGCTGCCCGCCATCAACGCCTACATGAGCGAGGTCGCCAATACCGCTGCCTCCAAGCTGGCCGTCAGCGAGAGCCTGAGCGTCCGCAGCGAGACGAAGACGCTGAGCCACCTGTCCGCCGATGCCGACGCCATGAGCGACGCCATCGACGAGCTGCAGGCAGCCGTCGATGCCGCCAAGGCCCTCTCCGACGAGAGCGCAAAGGCCGTCGCCTTCCACGACGATGTGCTGCTCAAGATGGACGCCCTCCGCGCCGCCGCTGACGACGCCGAGACCATCTGCGGCGAGGACTACTGGCCTCTGCCCAGCTACAGCAAGATGCTTTACTACGTTTGAGCTTCTCGCATCAGCGCAGAATAAAGCACCTTGGGCTGAGGCGCTTCTCTAAGTCATTCTCCTTTTCCTATTTCTTACACCAGCCTGAAGACCTGCTCCTGTATGGGGGCAGGCCTTTGGGCGTTTTTTAAGAGGACACACTATGAGCTATACGACACAGCAGGACATCCTCGATTTCGTCGAGGACAATAACGTAAAATTTGTCCGCTTCGCGTTCTGTGACATCTTTGGCGTTCAGAAGAACATCGCCGTGCTGGCCAGCGACCTGCCCAAGGCGCTGGAAGAGGGCGTCTGCTTCGACGGCAGCTCCATTGCGGGCTTCATGCATGTGGAGGAGAGCGACCTTGTCCTCCGGCCCGACCTGTCCACCACGACCATCCTGCCCTGGCGCACCGCCGAGGGGCGGGTGATGCAGTTCTTCTGCGACGTGGAAAAGCCGGACAACGCCCCCTTCGGCGGCAACTGCCGCGGCTTCCTGCGGGACATCAACCGCCGGTTCCGAAATCTGGGCCTGAGCTGCAATGTAGGCACCGAGTGCGAGTTCTATCTCTTCGAAAACGACGACCATGGCCGTCCCACCCGCATCCCCATCGACGCAGGCGGCTATTTCGATGTGGCTCCGCTGGATGCAGGCGAGAACCTGCGCCGGGACATCTGCCTGACCATGGAGCAGATGGGCCTTGCGCCCCAGCACAGCCACCACGAGAACGGCCACGGCCAGAACGAGATCGATTTCCACTACGCAGGCCCCCTGCGGACTGCCGACAACATCTTCCTGTTCAAGCAGATCGTCCGGGCCGTGGCCGCCAGCAACGGCTTCCACTCCAGCTTCCTGCCCAAGCCCCTGCCCGATCAGGCCGGCAGCGGACTCCACATCAACTTCTCGCTGTCCATGGACGGCAGGAACCTCTTTGAGGGCGACATCGCCCCCGACAGCATCCCCGGCAGCTTCATGGCGGGCATCCTCCGCCACAGCCGGGAGCTGACGGCCTTCACCAACCCCCTGCCCAACAGCTACCTCCGCTTCGGCTGTGACGAAGCCCCCCGCTATGTGAGCTGGAGCCGCCAGAACCGCAGCCAGCTCATCCGCATCCCGCAGGTGAGGGGCAACAACTGCCGGATGGAGCTGCGCAGCCCCGACCCGGCCTGCAACCCCTACCTCGCCATCGGCCTCGTGCTGGCGGCAGGCCTCGATGGCATCGAGAACCGGATGCAGCTGTCTGCCCCTGTCAACCGCAACCTCTTTATCCCGACCGAGGCTGTCGGCCTCGGCCTCGAGACCCTGCCCGCCTCGCTGGAAGAGGCCGTGGAGGTGGCCAAGGGCAGCGAGTTCCTGCACAAGTTCCTGCCCGACGAGCTGAGCCGGCGCTACTACGCCGAGGCCCTGCGCCGGTGCGAGGCGCTGAAGAACGCCGCCGACCCGATCGAATACGAGCGCGTCCACTACTTCAATGCCATCTGAGACAGCATGACATGAGAAAGGAGTGAGCCGTATGGGACGTGCCCTGATCGTAAGCGCAGGCGCAAGCTCGAACGAATATATCTCCGCACGCCTGACTGAGCTAGGCTATGCGCGGCCCCTCATCGTGCCCAGCGCGGCGGAGGCGAGGCGGCGGATGCTGGAATCCGACTTCGAACTGATCGTGGTCAACGCGCCTCTGCCGGATGAGTTCGGCCATGAGCTGTGCGCCGACGCCGTGGAAAAGACCGACGCGGGCGTGGTGTTTCTGGCCAAAGCCGCTGTCGCCGAGCAGCTTCTGACCCCTCTGAGCGAGCAGGGGGTGCTGCTGGTGACAAAGCCCTTCTCCAACACATTTTTCCTACAGGCCATCCATATGGCCGCCGCCAGCAACCACCGCCTGCTGCTCCTGCGTCAGGAGAACCAGCGGCTGCAGGAAAAGCTGGCGCAGGTGCGGCTGGTCAGCCGCGCCAAGTGCTGCCTCATCGAGCTGGGTCACATGACCGAGGCCGAGGCGCATCGCTGCATCGAAAAAAAGGCAATGGACACCCGGCGCGACCGCACCGAAGTCGCGCAGGAGATCCTGGACTCCTACGACCCCGCGCAGTGATATATTTGAAGCACTGCGCCCCCACAGCGGGAAAGCATATGTTTCAAGACCATCTGTAAATAGAGGAGAATACTATGGCAAAATTTATTTTCGTGACCGGCGGCGTCGTCTCCGGTCTGGGCAAAGGCATCACCGCCGCCTCTCTGGGCCGACTGCTGAAGTGCCGCGGCCTCAAGGTAGCCAGCCAGAAGCTGGACCCCTATGTGAATGTGGACCCGGGCACCATGAGCCCCCTGCAGCACGGCGAGGTCTTCGTCACCGACGACGGCACTGAGACCGACCTCGACCTCGGCCATTACGAACGCTTCATCGACGAGAACCTGAACAAGTACTCGAACCTGACCACCGGCAAGGTGTACTGGAACGTGCTGAACAAGGAGCGTCAGGGCGCTTACCTCGGCCAGACCGTCCAGATCATCCCCCACATCACCAACGAGATCAAGAGCTACATCTACAATCTGGCCTCCTCTACCGAGGCTGATGTGGTCATCACTGAGATCGGCGGCACCACCGGCGACATCGAGAGCCAGCCCTTCCTTGAGGCCATCCGTCAGGTGGGCCTCGAGCAGGGCAAGGAGAACTGCTGCTTCATCCATGTCGTCCTCGTGCCCTACATCTCCGGTTCGGACGAGTACAAGTCCAAGCCCGCACAGCACTCCGTCAAGGAGCTGCAGGGCATGGGCGTCAGCCCCGACATCATCATCCTTCGCGCCGACGGCAGCGTGGGCAGCGACATCCGCCGGAAGATCAGCACCTTCTGCAATGTCAAGCCCGAGTGCGTCATCGAGAACCTGACCATGCCCAGCCTCTACCAGTGCCCGCTGATGCTCCACACCGGCGGCTTGGACGATGTGGTGGTCAGGCAGCTCCACCTCGACGTCCCCCCCGCCGACCTCACCGAGTGGAAGGAGATGCTGTCCCGGATCGCCACCCGCACCAAGACCTGCACCATCGCCCTCGTGGGCAAGTACGTCAAGCTGCACGATGCCTATCTGTCGGTCATGGAGAGCCTCTATCACGCCGGCTTTGAGAACGACAGTCAGGTGGAGATCAAGTGGGTCGAGAGCGAGGACCTGCCCGATCAGGCCGCCTGCCGGGAGGCTTTTGCGGACGTGGACGGCATCATCGTGCCCGGCGGCTTCGGCGACCGCGGCATCGAGGGTATGATCCAGGCCGCACAGTATGCCCGTGAGAACCATGTCCCCTACTTCGGCATCTGCCTCGGTATGCAGATCATGGTGATGGAGTTCGCCCGCCACGTTCTGGGCTACGCCGACGCCAATTCCAGCGAGTTCACCCCGGAGGGCCATCACAACGTCATCGACCTGATGGCCGACCAGCAGGGCAACATCCCCAAGGGCGGCACCATGCGTCTGGGCAAGTACCCCTGCGCCGTCCTGCCCGGCACCAAGATGGCCGAGTGCTACGGCCAGAGCGAGATCTGGGAGCGCCACCGCCACCGCTACGAGTTCAACAACGAATACCGTCAGGAGATGCAGGATGCCGGTCTTGTCATCTCGGGCACCAGCCCCGACGGCCGCCTCGTGGAGACCGTTGAGCTGCCGGGCCGCGATTTCCACCTCGGCGCACAGTTCCACCCCGAGTTCAAGAGCCGCCCCAACCGCGCACACCCCCTGTTCAAGGGCTTCATCGCCGCCGCGCTGAAGGCCAAGAAGGAGAAGATGGGGCACTGAAACAGATAACAAAAGCCTCCGATTTTCTGCGAAAATCGGAGGCTTTTGTTTCTAATATGTAACTCTTACTTACTTGCTGGCCTTGGTGCACTTCTTCCGTGCGGCGGTCTTGCGGGCAGGCTTTGCGGCGGGAGCCTTGGCGGCAGGGGCAGCAGCCTTTGCAGCCGGAGCGGCCTCGGCGGGCTTCTCCTCAGCCTTGGCGGGGGCAGTCTCTGCCTTGACCTCGGCAACCTTCTCGACAGCCTTTTCAGCGGCCTTGGCAGCGGACTTCTTGGCCGCAGGCTTCTTCTCGGTCTTCGGCTCAGCCTTGGGGGCTGCTTTCTTGGCGGCAGGCTTCTTCGCTGCGGGCGCAGCCTTCTCCTCAGCCTTCGCTGCGGGCGCAGCCTTTTCCTCGGCCTTTGCGGCGGCGGGGACAGCGGCCTCAGCCTTGGCCTCAGCGGGCTTGTCCTCGGCCTTGGGGGCGTGCTTTGCACGGTCCTTTACCTCCGAGATGGTCCACAGCTGGTCCTCACCAGCCGTCTCCTGCCAGATCTGGAGGACAGCGCCATCGGCGGTGCCCATGCCCACGGTGTCGATGCACTTGCCTGCGGCCCACATGGAGCGCAGACGGACGGTGCCCGCCGGGGTCGGCTCCACCTTCCACATCTGGGACGTGCCGCCCACGTCCTCCCACAGGTGCAGCCATGTGCCGTTGGCGGTGCCGGTCATCATCAGGTCGATGAGCTTGCCGGAGGCGCGGTTGCGGATACGGTAGACGCCATCACCCTCCCGGACGAAGGCCCACTCCTGCTCGGGCGCGTGCCCGTACTTGCCCAGACGGATGCTGCCGCCATCCTTGGCGTTCTCCACAGCCTGAATGACGCTGCCGGTCTTGGCGGCGATGGTGTAGAAGCGGGCTGC